>JAKAAL010000354.1 GCA_021802375.1 Bacillota bacterium
CAATGCGGCCAGTTCGGGAAACTCTTCCCAATGATTGGCCCAGGCATGGAGTGCCCGCTTTAGCATCGCCTGTTCCTCTGGATCCACCATGATCCAGCGCACCCGCTGGAGGGGGGCTACCGCGCTCATCAGGCCCCCTCCTCAGCGAAGACCGCTCGGCAATAGGCGAGTGCCGCCGTATATTCCGCCAGATAGTGCGGATGGTCGGCATGTGTCTGCTGCACAGTGGTTTCCAGTTGAGATAAATCCCCCTGAAAACAGCCGGTCATGGCTTCCGTATTGCCGTCTGCAAATTGTTTCACGACTAAGTAATCGTGGCGGGAGCCTAACGGTCCCAGCTGAATGACCTTTACTCCATGCAGGGCAGCACCTTGCAGGTCGGCGGATCGCAGGTTGGCTCCCGCTAGGTCGGCTCCATGCAGGTCAGCCCGCTGCCCTTGCGCCTCCCCGCTATCTACCCATGTTTTGTGCGCCACTAAGATTCCCGCTAAGTCTTCGGCAGTGACGATCATGCCTGTTCTCCTCCTTTTTCGCTTGATAACAGGTCCTCATGATTAGGAATTCCCATCTCCGACCGTAAAGCGCGGAGGGCCTCATTCACATCGCGCCGGACGGCTTCGGCCCGGCTCCATGCCTCGGTCGTAAGATAGGGATCCTGGGTTAATTGCCGATAGCGCCCCAGAAGTTGTTGTGTGTGAGTGCGCAAGAACTCCATGCGATCCCAGACTTTGGTGTCATCCTGCCGAAGTGTTTTGATCCATCCCATTCTTATCCCCATCGATGATCGCTCCTTTCAGCGGCCCCACAGGGCCAAAACTACCCAGAGTTCGACGTAGAGCATCCCGCATCCTAGCGCGGTGCCCAGAATGATTTGCCAGCGGCGGGGATGCCACCTCCAGCGTCGATGCCTACTCATTTTCCAGTCCGTCTGTAGGCAATTCTGTGATCGCCGCCGTCATTTCCCGAATTTGGGTCAGGAAGAGTTGCACGTTCCCCACCCGATCTCCTTCCAAGGCCATGTAAGCATTGATGACTTCGGTCAATTCTTCCACCGCCAGACCAGCATCCACGGCGGCTTGCAGGGTGGGTGTTAGATCGTGCGCAATGGCCTTTTCTTCGGGAGTCAAGCCGGCGGTGGCCTTCCCTTGGGTGATCCACGCGGCTAGTTGGCCGACGGTGGCCGGCGCAAAACCCGCCGCGACGAGGGGATGTTGGGCTTTGGGCGCATTGGACGCATTGGACGAAGATGGTGGAGGGCGTCGTGTGATTTCTCCCGTGTGGCGGTTGACTACAGTCCCTGGGTTACTGTTATCGGCTTGATCCATTTCATCAGCCGTATACACCCCGCTAAGATCCTGCGGAAATGCTTTGCGGAGGGCTAAGGCTTCAGCGACTTTCGCCAACATCAGATCGGGCATCTTTTGCCACATACTATTGGGACGCGGCTTATGGGTGTCTTGATCATAGGTGGTCTGCACATAACTGCCATATTTTGCGACCGCGTATAGCGGTTCTGAAAAATCGCGGCGTAAGACACCGACGCGGGCAGCAACAGGAGGTTCATCATGGAGCCACACTTCTTTCCACACGCCATCCTTGCCACACCACCATGGTCCTAATTGCCCCGCATATTTACCCGTGCGTTCGGCAATTAAGCGAAATCCATCAATGCTGGTTTGAATTGTCGCCGCTTGTTTCGCATTCCGTTTGACACAGTAAATTTGCCGTGTCAGCGGATCCAGACCTGTGCGTTGGGCTTGATAGAGAAATAATTTGAGTTCATCGTCACTGGTATCTTTCGCGACGGTGGCCTTGATCAAGTTAATTTGATCGCGGGTCCAACTGACTTGAGCCACGCCGTTGGGCTGAACGACTTGCAATCCTTGGTCTGCCATGTTTATTTTGCCTCCTTAATGCGTAGGATCCGATAGGGTGTTTGCTTCGTGTAGGCTTTCGCCAAGTCGGGATGTTCACTCTCAAAGCGTTTCTGATCGAATCCTTTCCGACTAGCCGATTTCCACGTAACGGTCGTCCCGTCCACGGTGCCTGCTTCGGCGTCACCGATCAATGCCTTCAGATGATTCTCCGCTTCGGTCAGCAGGGGTTGGGTCTCGTCGAGAATGGCTTTGGCTTCGGCCCGCTGGCGAATCCAGTGTCGGGCCTCCTCTGGCAATTCCACGGTTTTCGCCTGACTCTGGGGATACAGGATCTTTAACGCTTGGGCCGTGGCTTCCGAGCCGTCCACCAAGGGCGGCGTTAGGGTCTGCACGCAGAGCCAAAAAGCGGCGGCCGCTTCGTGCATCTCAGCAATCAAGGCGTCGTTCCGCTCGACAGGCACAATGCGGAAATCGTTCCCGCCGATCAAAACCGCCAAGTAGCCCTTCTGATAGCCGGTGATATCGAGGTAATGCAGGACTTGAATCAGATAATGGATCGGGGCGCCATCGTCCCAATCACGGGCTTTAAACGCATTCGTCGTCTTGGCCTCCAGTACGGCAGGGCCTCCGGGATGATCGACGATAAGGCGGTCGATGTTCCCCCGGAGATAAGGGATCTCCGGGTGTTGGTAGGGTTGCGGATGGCGTTCGACCGTATACCCCGTTTGCCGGGCAAATTCTTGGGCGACGACATCTTCCAGAATATTGCCCCAATAGAGGTATGGGGAATCCGGTTGCTCCAGGGATTCCCCGATCTTCTCTAAGTACACATCCATCGGCCCCCGAAAGGGACTGAGCCCCATGATGGCGGCCATATCGCTCCCACCAATGCCTTGGCGCCGGGTAGCGAGCCAGTCTTGATGCGCGATATCTATTGCCATGTTACTTCGCCTCCTCTTTCAGGGGATGGATCGCCGGAAATGGCAGAGGAAAATATCCGGCATCCGTGTCGTACGGGAAATCCAAAATCTTGGTGTCGAGGCGACGGGCACCCCGCATTTCCCGTTCTTGCGTGAAGCTGGCTACCGCTGCCTCCACGGACTCTGCCGTGGCTTGGAAGACGGTGATGGTATCGCCCCAACCGACATAGGGGATGATGACCCAATGCTTGATCATGCTGTCTCCCCCCCTTCGAGGGCCTCTAGTCCGGCGGTGGTGGCATCAATCATGGCCGTCAGGGTTTGGATGCGCCCGTAACAGATCGCCTCGGCCTCGACACTGTGAAGGCGCGTGAGGGCCTGTTGAAATGCCGCCCGTTCGACCATCAAGTCATTGACGAAACCGTAGGCTTCGGTCCATTCATTCATGACGGTTCCCCCTCTTCCGCCGAATGCGCAATGATGGCGGCGTAATCGGCAATCCATTCGGCTAAGCATTCTTCGTCACACCATATTTCATGGCGCTCCGTCGGAAAAATGTCGTGCAGACCGCCCGGCAACAACCGTCCGGGGCCGTCAATCGCCTCCCGGCAGTTGGGGCAGTAGCTGGCCCGGAGATCCTCGCGATACTGCAAAGGCACGCGGATTACGGGGACGGTCTCCATGAACGGGGACAGTATCTGATTAAATAAGGGGTGAAGATTGGTCGCCATTTGACTCAACCCTTTCGCTACCTTATAATGAAGGTAGAATATTTGAGTGGTGCTTCCCCTGGGTCCAAGCCGGGGGATTTTCTTTTTGCGCTGGCGACAAAATTAGGGAGCCGCGCGGCGCGTTTCTGGTAGACTATCAGCAAAGAGAGCATCAAGAGAGACACCTAAAGTGGACGCCAGACGTTGGAGTGTGTCAATGGAGGCCCCTTTACGGCCCAGCTCCAACTCGGCAATGAACGCATCCGTGTAGCCTACCATGCGAGCGACATCCGCTTGGGTGAGGCCCCGTTGAGTGCGGATCGCTCGGAGTCCTGTCATTTTAGGCCGTTTGGTTGCCATGTGGGTCCCTGCTTTCTTTTTAGCTTTAGCCTTTGGCTAAGCTATAATCTTATTGTGCGTTAGCCAAAGGCTAATGTCAAGAGGTAAATCATGCCGTGGAAAAAAAGTTTTTGTGAACGCCTGCAATCGCGACGGGAATCTTTGGGCCTCACGAAAACGGCTCTGAGTAAAATGGTCGGGATTAGTAACGTGTCGATTCGCGAATTTGAAATTGGCCGGAAAGTGCCAACGGTGGATACCCTGGTTGCCTTGGCCGACGCCTTGGGTGTCAGCACCGATTGGCTGTTGGGCCGGGATACGGACTAGAAAGAATCCCAGCCTAGACACTCCATCTAGGCTGGGGTATAATACTACAGGAAAGATGATTGTGATTCGGCGTCCTGAACCCCTCAGGACGTTTTGTTTTGTGCCCATGATCCATCCCCCGCGTGCTTGGCGCACCACGCATCCAACAGGTTCCGCGGAATCACATGCACTTGCTTGGAGATCCGCATCACCGGAAAGTCCGGGTAATGCCGTCCCCATTCGTACACCGTGGTGCGGGAGACGCCCAGCAATGCCGCAGCATCGGCGTAAGTCAAATACGGCTTGTCCATGCATAGCGCGTCCTTTCTAAGCCGCTCCCGGCCCATAGAAAGCCAAATGGGTTTTGACCACATTTTCGGCATACGTCAGAATGTCCGGCGCCTGCAGAATCCGACTGAGAGCGACTGCCATGTCCCATTCCATGGTGATTTCAGCCCGTTCAATATGCGATAACGTATTAATGTTCGTGTGCACGCGCTGGCTCACTTGCAGAAGCGTCCACTCTCGGCGCAATCGGGCCAAGCGAATGAAGTTCCCGAGTTCTTTGGAGATAGGAATGCGAATAATCAGCCCATCGATCAGCACCGGAGCGGGTGAGCGGGTGGGGTGGCGCAAGGGGACGATTTTCTGATCGGTCATGTTACCCATCCTTTCTTTTCCCACCGACAGATAATCCATCGGGGGGGTCTTGCAGTATGGTCAATAAAGAGGGCTGTGGATCGGTGAGCGGAAACAATTCGGTCACTGGATAATCCAACAGCTGCGCCAAGCGCATAGCTTGCCGAATGCCCGGGGTGCGTTGGCCGTTTTCCCACCGATGCACCGTCACGGTGGCTACGCCGAGTTGGGCGGCAACTTGAGCCTGCGTCAACCCTAGACTTATGCGCCGAAGTTTCATCGTCATGCGAATCGGCATAAAAAGCCTTCCTTTCTTGTGCATACATCGGTTACATTGCGTCTCCGATGTGTGGTTATTATATCACACTTCGGCTCACAGTCAAGAGCACATTCACACTTTGATCACTTTTCTTGATCGCCCCAATGGAGGGTTTTATACTTAGATGTGGGAGGAATGTTACCAAATGGATAAGCCCGAAATCGGTTGCCGCATCCGCTATTACCGTGAGCAACGCAGGTTGACGCAAAAACAACTGGCGCGTGCCGCCAATCTTGCGGCCGGCACGATTACCCGCTATGAAAGCGGGGAAGACCGGGAGCCTCGGCTGTATGCGCTTCAGGCGATTGCCGCCGCGCTGACGATTCCTGTGACGGCTCTTATCGAGG
>JAKAAL010000355.1 GCA_021802375.1 Bacillota bacterium
GGTTCTCCAGAATGTGCTTCGTTTTCCAGCAGATCGGAGGGTACAAGGTCTGGCGCCCTGTGAAAAACGAGCCAAACAAGGCCGGGTTGAGCCCTGATGGACAGAACATTCAAGGATATTTTCTTGTGAGTCTTGCCCCAAGATTCCCCACTGGATATGACATGATACCCGGCACCCACGGCATGGGCGTATGACGAGAAGACGACTATTTTCATGGGTTCGTGGATGGATTGGCATCTAACAACAGTGTATTATGAGGGTGCGAAACTCAAGTTTTAAGAAATGATGAGGGGGGGATACGTGATGGAGCGAGACGAGGGGCACTCGTCGCTGGGACGAATCGGCCAGGAAATTGAGACGGTTGGAGTCTTACCTGTGACAGAGGCCGAGCGTACTATGACGTCATGGCGGTTATTTATTGTGTTTGCCATGGCATCTGCCTCGGCGACGACACCCCTGATTGGGCTTTTGTTATTTAAGATGGGATTAACCAATATGGTGATTGCCATCCTTGTAGCGTTTCTGATTGGGATGATTCCGGCGGGAATTTTTAGTGAAATGGGACGAGAGCTTCCCCTTACAGCGCTTATTGTGGCTCGGCGCACTTTTGGTTGGGGTGGGGCGTTTGTGTTTTCGATCTTCTTTACGTTTGTGAATGTGGGCTGGTTTGGATTAAATACCGAAGTAGGTGGACAGATTCTATCGGCGATTTTTCATATGCATGGCGAATTCTGGTTTTGGGCGGTTGGTGTGATTCAAGTTGTCCTGGTGCTGTTTGGCATGAAGTGGTTGGAATACTTCTATCGTTATACATCGGCCATCTTGGTGGTCTGTTACGGCGCGTTATCCGTGTACTTATTTACCCATTTCCACGTGCGTGTTCCTCAGTCAATCGGCAAAACGCCTTGGGGAGGAGCGCTCACAACTATTCTCATCTTTTCCATCCTATCGTGGACCTATAAAATTTCTACTGTTTCTCGCTTCGCTGTACCGGTTCAAAAGACCTCTCACCGTACTCGATATTTTCTAGCGCCATCGATTGGGATCATGCTGGCCGTGTTGTTGATGGGCGTGGTCGGTATCTTTAGCCAAGAGGCCACGGGGAATTGGAATGTGGCGTTGTTTGGTTCCAGCATTCCCGTCTGGGGGGTTGTCGCGGCGGTCGGGGTGGCTTTGGCTGTGGTTCATACCAACGCTCTGAACCTCTATCCGTCCACGGTCGACTTGCTGGCGGCCCTAAACACCATTAAGAAGCCGTCTCAATGGGAGCAACCCGTGGCCACGGTCGCATTAGGCGTACTCTCGACTTTATTAGCGATTTACGGAATTATTGACCATGTTACGGGGTTTCTTAATATTCTCGGCGACTTCTTGTTGCCTTTTACCTTTATCATGATTGCGGATTGGCTTTGGGTTCAACGAAAGCGAGCCGAGGTCAAGGCGTTCTTTACGCCACCGAAGACTTGGGCCGAATGGGTGTCAATTCCAGCGTTTGTCGGATGGATTGTCGGTTTTGTGTTGTGTTTTTGGGGACCGAACTTCCTTCCGGGATTCTTTTATAATGTCTTACCGCTACCGGTGGTAGGCTCAATCGTGGCGGCCGCGGTCTATTTCGGTTTGGCTCCCAAGTCGAGGGGAGACCTTGCCGTGGCGAACCGTATAGGATAAGGGGGGGGACGGGGGATGGACCCGGTGCTCTTGGACATGGATCCGGGGCACGACGATGCGCTGGCCTTGCTGGTGGCTTTGTCGTGTTTGCCTGTGCGTGGCGTGACCACCGTCGCCGGCAACCAAATTGTTGAAAAAACCTATTTAAACACACGGCGTATTCTGGATGTCGCGGGGATTCACTGTGAGGTAGTGCGTGGTGCGAGTAAGCCGTTATTTCGTTCGTTGGTGGTGGCTGATCGGGTTCACGGGGATTCCGGGCTGGATGGGTATGATTTTCCGCTAATTGCCCCGGCCCGTTCGGTGGATGCGTTTTCATGGCTTAGACAGAGGATTCGTGAGGAGCCAAAAGTCCGGTGGATTGCCACTGGACCTTTGACGAATGTTGCCGTATGGCTCATGGGCCATCCAGATCTCAGAGAAAAGATTACCGATATTACTGTGATGGGCGGCGCGTTAAGGGGCGGTAATGTGACGCGTTATGCGGAATTTAATTTCTATGTGGATCCAGATGCGGCCCAATATGTTCTGACGTCGGGTGTGCCGGTGTCGTTAGTTGGACTCGATGTCACCCATAAGGCGCTTTTATCCTCCCATGAGTTCTACCGGTTTAAAGAATTGGGAACACCGGTTGGGGAGATGCTCTATCAGTTATTTGCCTTCTTTAGCCAACATGAGCCCAATGCCGGACCCGAGGGAACGCCGGTCCACGATGTCTTAGCTGTGGCGGCTCTCGCCCAGCCCCACCTCTTTCAATGGACACCGATGGCGTTGCACGTGGAACGGTGTGACGATGGGCATAGGGGAAAGATGACGGTTATCTCGAACCAAGGAGCGGTTCCCGGGGTGAACGTGGCGACCGATATTGATGTGGAGGGCTTCTTTTCATGGATGTGGCAGCAACTGGAATATTATCGCAAGTAGATGCTTCCCCTAGAGGTGAGACAATCGGCATGACAACAGAGGCATTTTTCATGATGAGCGAAGAAGTTGAACAGGCGGTGCAAGAGAGAAAAGGAGTTGTGGCATTAGAAACAGCGGTGTTAACCCATGGGCTGCCGTTTCCTGATAACTTGGAAACAATGGCCAGGATGGAACGTGCCGTACGACGCCAGGGAAGCGTTCCGGCCGTCGTAGGCCTACACCAGGGACAGATCATTGTGGGGATAGAGCCTAATAATTGGGAAGCGCTCCTCAATAACCCGGAAAAATGTTCTCTTCGCGATCTGGGCATCGCCATGGCGCGTGGCCGCAATGGGGGAACTACCGTTGCAGCTACAGCCTATTTGGCGCACCGGGCGGGAATCCGGGTGTTTGCAACAGGCGGCATCGGGGGCGTTCATCGAGGATGGACCGAGACGTTGGATGTGTCGGCCGATCTCTATGCATTAGCGAACGTGCCAATGATCGTGGTGTCGTCCGGCGCGAAAAGCATTTTAGATTTGCCGAAGACCATGGAGGTTTTAGAATCACTCGGGGTGCCCGTGGTAGGGTATAGGACCGCTGTATTGCCCGGATTTTATGTTCGCGAAACCGGACTTTCGGTGTCGAGTTCGATTACCCGTCCCGGGGATATTATTGCTATAGATTGTGCCATGCGGTCTATAGGAATGCGGCAAGCGTTGCTGTTGGTGCAACCAGGGCCTTTGAGCGTGGATGAGGAGCTCGTGGAAGCACTTATCGGCGAAGCGTTGGCTGCGGCCCGCGCCCAATCTATCGTGGGCAAGCAAACCACCCCGTTTCTATTGGAGTTTTTGAACCAACACGCGGGCGATAGCTTAAAAGCGGCCAATATTGCCTTGCTTGAGAATAATGCATCATTGGCAGCACAAGTGGCGGCGGCTTTCCATGTATGACGTAGTAGTGGTCGGCGATACCGCCTGGGATACCGTCGTTCCCCTTCATGGGGATCTAGAGTTTGATTCGGACACCAATGCCACCATCTATCAGGGAATGGGCGGGCAGGGGCTTAACATGGCGATTGCAGCGGCGGAACTAGGGAGTTCAACCGCTTTGGTGACTCAGGTCGGGTGCGACATGCTAAGTCAGACACTGCTTGTCCACATACGTCGGGCAGGCATCCACTTAGTAAGCACCACCCAGGAAGACCCTTTGACACGCGTTGTGGCCATTGTTCGTGAGGATGGAGAACGGGCGTTGCTAACCGATCCCGGGGTGGGTCCGTTGGCTTCGCCTGATGACAGTATCCACGGGAAGGTCTTACTTATTTCCGGCTATTTGGTCGATCGACCAGGGGGAGTCGAAAGAATAGGTGAATGGCTGCAGTGGGCGCGCCGTCATAAGATGACCCGTCTTGTGGATGCGGCGCATGCGCGCCTTAGCGATCGATTGACGGGGATCTTATCCCAGGTGGATTGGATCTTGGCGAATGAGCGGGAATGGCAGGCACTTGGACGTCCCGATGATATCGCTTGTTTAATAAAACGGGGTAAGGAGGGCATTCAACTGCGCAAGGGTCGGCATCTAATGGATGTCGGTATCCACGCGTCGGGGCCGGTGGTGGATACCACGGGGGCTGGTGATGCGGTGGCCGGTGGATTTGCGGCGTCGCTGGCGCAGGGGATGGGGGTCCGCAAGGCGGCTGAAATTGCTGTTCAACGGGGATTTCAAGCGTGTCTCCATTTAGGTTCGATAAAACTTTAACAGTTTGGCGCCAGAATTCTCCCGCTCCTCCGGCGGCGAGATGAATGACGGGTTTTCTTTTCAGCGCTATGCCATCAATCCGGAATCATAGCAGAAAAGGGATGCTAATCCGTGGAACTTGGGAGCCATAATCATTGCGTGTTCGCGATAGTCACCATCTGATTCTCATAAGATCGGCGCTTATCTCCGGATCAACTTTTCGGGCGGAATCCTAGTCCTCCTTCCAGCTCATGCAAACCTATTCAACATATTGCAAAGTATCACCGCTACCACTCATCGCAAGAGGATTGAGTGCAGGCAACATCGCCCCTTCGCGAGCGATCAGCTGTTGATGCCTCGTTTGCCGGTCCGTCTTCAATGGCCTGTCCAACCAACGGGGAAGTGCAAACTCCTCGTATTTGGAGAACGCCGAAGAGGACGGCTTGGACCAACAAACGGGACATCTCAACCTAAGATTGCACATAGCCGAAAAAAGGAGATGGACATTTCCCAGACCGGGGTCTGTTGTCCACAGTGCTTTTGTGATTATTTACCATGCTCCTGTTTCCAAGGAAGGTAGCCGATTAGATGGAATTAGACCCGAGTTTCGCCAATAACCCCAATCAGATCCCGTTAATCGTTGGCGTGGGCGGATTCTAGCCGTTTGCTAAGTGTAAGGGTACGGCAGCAGAGCTTTGAGGAGCGTAGCGGTTGAGGCCAAACAAGGTGAAGAGTCGCTGTTGAATCGTCGATCGGGTGGTCAGGACTCGTTGTATCGTTGTGGCGCTCATTTCGAGATAAATTTGTTGAATATCTTTGAGTTCCGTTTTCAACACCGCGGGACTCATGGTCAAGCCTGCGTCGCGGGCAGCCCGCCCCAGTAATTTCAGGACGAGTAAAGCGGGAACATAGATCAAGGCATACACCCGAATTTTACTATCCGTCCAATGCCGAATAGGTTGGATCCGGATCAAATCCGAGGCGTGGATGAGGTCTTGGAAATTCTCGACCTGTACAATTTAGCGTGCTAAATTGTCAGATTCGAGCCGTCGTCGGCGGTTGTCCCGATGGCGCTAAGTCTTACGGGGGGCTGACCACGCATCAGGCGACCCACTGGAAGTCGAGGTGATGGTCCGCGCACCAGTG
>JAKAAL010000356.1 GCA_021802375.1 Bacillota bacterium
GTCGACCGGATACTCCGTATTGGATTGAAAAAGACGGTCGGGTATGCGATGTAGATGCTGAAGGATGGGAGCGGGGGGTTCGTCCAGGCATGACACGAGCGAGAGCGCAGTGGTACTACCCAGAAGGTAAGGTGCTGCCTTGGAACCCTAAGCAATTTCGGGACGTTCATGAAAAGATTCAGGAATGGTTGAGAGAAAAAATGGAAAAATTTGAACAACCTGAGCCATGGACGGGATGGTGGGAACAGCCTCGGTTAGGAGCAGAGCAATTCGAACAATATATGGAGGAATTTATTCCTCATTGGGCACTTCGGGTGGAAGCGGGAGTAGCCGCCCATCTTCTAATGGCTCGGGCTGTGCTGGAGCTAGGCCTAGTTTGGAACCTTCCGTTGTGGAGCGGATCTGGATTTGAGGCTAGAGTAGTGCGGCCGTCGCAAGAATCCCGGTGGTGGCCAGAGATTCCTTTGACATTGATTACGGGGACCACGGAGAAGATGAAACGGCAGTGGAAAATGCGAGGGTGGAAACGGATAGGTCAGGTGCCAGGACTGCAAATCCAGCTTCAAAATCTACCGGAGATAAAAAGTACCGCACGTGCAGAAACTATTTCACTGCAATATCACTGGGAACGGGAAGCTGAAGGAGGATTTGTGGAGGTGTTTACTGAGTTAGCTACTCGGTTGACAGAAGAACTTCATCAGCGGACTGCGGGATTTCAGCGCCTGGATGTTGTTTGGAGCGGATCGTGGGGAACCAAGAGCTATAAGCGACTTTGGCCGACGGCCACAGGAGATGCTGGCAGTGTATTACTGCGACTGTTGGATTTCTTGAAGCATCTTCCACCAGAGCCGCCTGAATCCGTCCAGATTCGTGCAAGCGAGCTTATATCCTGGGGACGAGAGCAATTGCAATGGGGATTTTTTCCTCCTTCACGGAGCGCAAACAAGAAGGTTTGGACAGGAGTTTGCATAGGGATGAGTCGGAGAGAGGCGGTCTTGCAGTATTGGGATCCTTGGAGATTTCCGAAAGATGAGCCTTATGGATCTTTAGAAGCGGCCAAAAAGAGGTCGTGAGGAACGGTGAGAAAAGTTTCGGTATGGCTGAGGGAGGGAGTTCCGCAGGCCTTTCGTTCCGGCGAGCAAACGGTCGTAGTGACCGCGATTCTCGACTGTTGGCGAGAAAGTGGAGAATGGTGGAACTTAACCCCAGAAATTTGGGTGTGGCGAGTTCAGTGTGATAACCAGGGGATCTACGAATTAGCTTGTCATCCGCTGCAAAATCAGTGGTGGATCGCTCGAATCTATGATTAGGAAAAAGTCGTAAGGAGGGCATCATGGGTAAAATCATTGCGTGGCCTAAGACCTTGCCGAAGTCATCCAAGAGATCGCCCGGTTCTGCCAAGAAACGGTATCGAGTACGCCCGGGTTCACTGCTCGACCGGGTATTGGGCATATGCCTCCGGTAAAGAACGACGACGATCCCATTCGATGGTGAAAAAAGTCGAAGCAAAGGACGAGACGATGGCGGGAGTTCAGTTGCATGTGCATTCCACGTTTTCCTTTCTTGACGGAGCTTCCTCACCAGAAGCGTTGATTCAATCTGCCGCTGCCAAGGGAATTTCTTCGGTAGCATTGACTGACATGCATCGCATTTCGGGAATGGTTCCCTTCATTCGAGCGGGACAGGAGACGGGAGTGAAACCGGTTATCGGGGCCGAAGTCGAGCTGGGAGATCTAGGACGTTTGGTTTTATTGTCGTTCGATCAGACTTCGTATATTGCGTTGACTCAGTTGTTGACCAAAGCCCATCTCGATCATGCTCGAAATCAACCGCGGGTCGATTGGGACACTTTGGAACAATATGGGCCGCATTTGATTGGATTGACTGGAGACCGTAGCGGAATATTAGCTCAAGCCTGGTTTGGCGGGAATCGTGCGAGTCTTTGGAGTCAGCTGCGCCGATTGCAACCGATGTTTTTACCGGGAAATTTATATCTGGAAATCACCAGCGATTGGCTGCCTGGGAACCGTCAATTTTTTGGTAGATTGCAGGAACTCTCAGAAGCTACCGGAGTGCCATTGGTAGCAACTGCTGCAGCCAAGTATGCCGACAAAGAGGATTTTCCGATTTTTGATCTCTTGACCTGTATTCGTTTGGGTCAAGCGGTGGAAGACGTGCATCGTGAACGTCGAATGAATGCAGAAAACTATCTCAAGAGCTGGTCGGAAATGCAAGAAGCTCTTGGATCGTGGCCTAGCGCTTTAACCAATGCGGTCCAGTTGGCCGAACGCCTCAATCCACCGGATCTTTTGAATCAGAGGCGGGCTCCGGCCTTTGCCGGTCTCCCTTCTGGCGTGAGTGCTTTAGACTACCTCGTGGGATTGGTTCGCGAGGGCGCACGACGGCGCTATGGCAAACTGGTATCGAAAGTGTGGCCAAGAATTCGTCATGAATTAGAGATTATTCGCGATCTCGACTTTGTCGATTATTTTCTCGTGGTCTGGGATGTCGCTGAATTTTCTCGTCGATCGAAGATTCGTTTTGCGGGCAGGGGGTCGGCAGCGGACTCGGTTGTGGCTTATTGCTTGGGCATTACCCAAGTCGACGCTTTTCATCGAGGGCTGTTATTTGAACGGTTTATGAGTCGCGAGCGCAGCGAGACTCCCGATATCGATATTGACTTTGACGCTCGTCGAAGAGATGAGGTGGAGGCCTATGTCGTTGGACGCTATGGGGCAGACCGGGTGGCTAGGGTGGCTACCTACCAAACCTATCGACAGCGAATGGCGCTTCGAGAAGTGGGCAAGGCTTTGAGTTTTCCTCCCGATGAATTGGATCGATTAGCCAAGTCGCTTCCAGAAAAACCCATCACCAGCATTTTGGAAGAATGGGAAGAGATTCCGGAATTGCGACAATACGAAAATGCAACGGCATTAAAGCGTGTTCTCACTTGGGCACACGCGGTCGAAGGCATCCCTCGACACTTGGGCACTCATCTCGGTGGGGTGGTAATCAGTCGTGAGCCCTTAACCTGGGTAGGTCCGCGAGAGCTTTCTGCCAAAGGCATTCAGGTGATTCCATTTGATAAACGGGATGTGGAAGACTTGGGCTTGTTAAAGCTGGACTTGCTTTCGTTAAGAACTTTTACGGCGGTGGAATTGGCCACTCAGAAGATTTCCGAAGCTCATCCGGAATTTGCTTATGATGCGATTCCTTTGACCGATGAAAAGACCTATGCACGTTTGCAAGCAGGAGAAGGGGTAGGCGTGTTTCAACTCGAAAGTCCAGCGCAAAGGGCGCTTGCAGTTCGGCTGCAGCCGGACCGCTGGGAAGATATCGTGGCCAGTCTTGCCCTCATTCGACCGGGACCGATTAAAGGAAATATGGTGGACCCATTTGTGGCTAGGCGGCGTGGACAAGAACCCGTGATTTATCTCCATCCACTACTCGAACCGATTTTATCTAAGACCTATGGAGTGGTCTTGTTTCAAGAGCAAGTGATTGCCATTGCTACTGCTTTGGCGGGATTTTCTGCTGGCGAAGCAGATAGTCTCAGACGAGTTATGACCCATGCGCGATCTCAGAGTGAGATGGAGCGGATTGGAGAGAAATTTCGTGAACGGGCAATTGCCCGCGGCATCTCCTCAGAGGTGGCGAATCAAATCTTTGGGCAACTGGTGGGCTACGCCAGCTATGGATTTAATGAAGCGCATGCCGCTGCTTTTGCGGAAACCGCCTATCGCACGGCTTATTTGCTGGAACATTATCCGACGCAGTTTTTCCTGGGATTGCTCAATGCAGAGCCGCTGGGGTACTATCCCGTCGATGTGTTGCTAGTGGAGGCACGTCATCGGGGAATTACCATTTTGCCTATGGATGTGAATCGGAGTGACAAGGCGGGGTCGCTTGCGGATGCTCGTAGCATCCGTATCGGATTTCAATTTCTTCAGGGCATTACCGAAGCTGAGGCGGCATCACTGGTCGAACGGCGGCCGAGTGGGGGATACCGTCACCCGATGGATGTTGTCGAAGGAGTGGAGATTCGCCTGGATATGGTTTTGCGAATGATCCAAATTGGAGCATTCGATGAGGTGTCTCCCGATCGTCAGCAATTGTTGGAGGAAACGCGCATCGATAACCGATTAGGTCTAAGATTGAGCTCGCAACGTTACGGAGAACAGAATCTCTATCATGAGATACTCATGGATTATCGATTTGTAGGGTTCGGTCAACATGCACAGTGGCTCAGCCCGTGGCGGTCACAGCTTCATCGACAAGGGTATATGACGATCGCAGAAGCAAAAACTCTGCCATCGGGCAAAATGGTGCGGATCGTAGGGTGTTTAATCCGGCCGCATCGCCCACCGACGCGCAGTGGACGATTGGTGGTGTTTTTTTCGTTATTGGATGAGACCGACCTATTAGAAGCACGATTAAACGAACGGCGCTACCAGCAATTTGGACAGTGTCTGTTTGGAACTGTTGATCCGGTGATTGAAGTCGTAGGGCGCATAGAAAATCGAGGAATCGATGTTCATACGATCGCTCCGTGGAGTATAAAAAACTCGATGCAAACATCATCTAAAGATCGATAACGTAGTCATGGCAACTGAAGAATTTTTAGCCATTGGCGAGGTGGCTAAATTACTTGGCGTTACGCCCCAAGCGATTCGCAGGTGGCAGAAAGAAGGGAAGATTCAAGAAACACGCTCACCTACTGATCGACGTTTGTACCGCGTTCGTGAAGTGAAACGCATCATGGGAGTGCGTACACATCATGGGAGTGCGTACACAGGAACAAGTCGTGATCTACGCCAGAGTGTCATCTGCTAAACAAAAAGCAGACGGCAATTTAGAGCGGCAAGTCCAGCGATTGAAACAATACGCTCAAGAAACTTATTTACGGTCTAAAGACCGGGCTATCGCAATGGGCTCCGGCAATCACTCCACTTGAATGTCGGCGCGAGCAGTACGTCGACTGGAGTGATTTTTTGGGCTCATTAGCCGGATAGTCACAGCGATTTTGTTGCGATCGGTATGGGACACTAGTCCACGACATCGACCAATTTCCAAACCCCGTATGCCGTTTCGAAGAGACGACGACATTGGGCCAGGCCAAATCTTATTCGGGAAGGTGAGCCGGTTTGACACTCCCCACGCCTAAAGGCGGATGCTCTAACCAACTGAGCTAATGGCCCATAAGCATGGTGACCCCACCGGGATTCGAACCCGGGTTACCACCTTGAAAGGGTGATGTCCTAGGCCTCTAGACCATGGGGTCACATGGTGGAGATGAGGGGAGTCGAACCCCTGACCTCTTGAATGCCATTCAAGCGCTCTCCCAACTGAGCTACATCCCCGAAGCTACGAGCTACTGGCTAACAGCAAGCTTTATTATACTGATTGGGCGAGATTCGGTCAAGAACCTCGCGAAAGCACAAGCGAGATAATATCA
>JAKAAL010000357.1 GCA_021802375.1 Bacillota bacterium
AGTACATCGTTGTCGTCATGGTGGACCAGCACACACCGTTTGCAGTGGGATGCTATGGGAATACTCGCGTCAAAACACCCAATTTGGACAGATTTGCTCTTGATAAAACAGGTGAAGGGTATATTTTGTTTGCCAGTTATGTCGACCCGGTCGACAATCGGTGGCGAGTTGACCGCATTATAGCGGCTCGACCTGATCAGTTTGATGTGGCGCGAAGAGAAACATTGTTTGTCGCACCTGATGTAGGGCTGGAAGCCATAAAGGATCCCGTGATTGTGCATACCAATGGATTATCGTGGATGTTTTTAAGTGGAGCCGTAATCCCGTCGACTTTACATATGACTCCCGAGAAATTACATGAATCCCAGGATGTTTATACAACGGGGCTAATTCAATCCATGACAGGAGTGGCGGTAAGCCGCGATGGCATACGTTACGAATGGGTGGGGCCGGTTTTGACTCCGTCACATGGTCGGTGGGATGGCTATGCCGCACGTATTACGACTGTGTTGGGTACTGAGCACGGATATTGGGCGTTTTACGATGGAGGGGCTAACGCCAATGAAAATTACGAAGAACGGACTGGCGTAGCTGTTTCTGGTGATCTTAGCCATTGGACCAAGCTTAGCACCGAGGGCCCATGGTTAGTTTCTCCGCATGGCACGGGCGCTATGCGGTATGTGGATTATGCCCTGAAAGATGGGGTGATTTACTTTTATTACGAATACGCCCGTCCTGATGGAGCACACGACTTAAGAGTAACCCGCATACGTCTCACGTGATATCGGTGCCATTATATTGCCCACATTATTGCGGCCTCAATGCTTAAGGGGTTGAAGGGCACTTATTTCTGTGAACCAAGAAACGGTGAGGAGTATGACATGTTCTGGCATGGGAGAAGGGGCTTTTCAAACACATATACGGGTACACAAGTTTGGCCGAAGAAATCGAACGGGATCCTTCAGTGTTGGTTATCAAGCGTGTCAGGCCATGTGCGCTGGGGATTCCGTTTAGCAGGAGCACTATTGGAGGATAGGCGGTGTGCCCTTGTCCCATTGTAGTTCCTGTACTTCGGGTTCGGGGGGTTCATTGTCTTATGGCTTCATTTCGTAAGAAGGAGGCGATAGTCTTGGCGAGAGAACGAGTTCGATCCGTATGGGTAGCAGTCGTTGCGGCGTTGGGCGGTTTAGTCTTTGGGTATGATTCGGGTGCCATGTCTGGTGCGTTGCTGTACTTGAAGTCAGCGTTTAACTTAACAGTGTTTGAGCGCGAAGCAATGGTCAGCATGGTTATTATTGGGGCGATGAGCGGCAGCATTATAACCGGATGGCTTGCTGACCGATGGGGGCGCCGCAGGGCCTTGCGCTGGGCCAGCATCGGCGCCGGAATTTTTGCTATAGGTACAGGACTGGCACCCACCTATACATGGTTCCTGATCGCCCGGTTTCTCGTGGGTGTTACGGTTGGTATGATCGTCGTCGCGGCTCCTATGTATATTAGCGAGTTTTCGAAAACACGATCACGCGGCGCTGCCAGTGCGACATTTCAATTGGCCGTGGCCGTTGGACTGACCAGTTCTTACTGGGGTGATTATTTCTTCGCGCAGTCCCGCGATTGGCATGCCATGTTTGCCGTAGCGGTAATTCCCGCGCTTTTGTTGTGGTTATTGTTATGGCCCTTACCAGATACGCCTCGGTGGTACTTTTTGAAACAACGTAACTCTGACGGAACGAAAGCCTTGAGATTCCTGTGGCAAGAGGACAGTCAACAGATTTCCTTCGAGACCGCACGAATTACCCAAGAATTGGACGCCACTAAGTCTTTGGGCACGGGTTCTTACAGAGATTTGTTGCAGCCGGGAATTCGTCTGGCACTACTGTTCGGCATAGGGTTTTCCATTTTCCAACAGTTCAGCGGAATAAACACCGTGACTTACTATAGTCCGACCGTATTTGCTATTGCCGGATTTGCCAAAAAAGACGCTATTTTTATTACTGCAATTATCGGACTAATCACAATTGCCGCAACCATACTAGGAATCGCGCTTATTGACCGCTGGGGAAGGCGTCGACTTATGTTTTTCAGTCTAGGCGGAATGGCTACGGCCATGTTTGGCTTAGGGTTAGCGTTCAGGTTAGGGACACGGCTCCCGGGCATGGACATCTTAACGATTGGGAGTGTGGTGTTGTATCACATTGCCTTTTCATTTGGTATGGGACTTATGGGGTGGGTTTTGCTACCGGAAGTCTTTCCCAACCGTATTCGGGCCCGAGCTCAGTCTATGGGCCGTCTCGCCAACTGGGTTGCGAATTTTGTTGTCACGATATCATTTTTGTCCGTCGTTAAAGCAATAGGACCGGCCGACTCTTTCTGGATATTTGTGGTGATCATTGTGCTGGCCACTATCTTCATTGCCCGAATGGCGCCAGAAACCAAGAATAAGCCCCTTGAATCAATTGAACAGTATTGGCTCAATGGCTTGCGGTGGGATTCTAAAGAGCCAGATGTGGTGCCACCGTTGTCGAACCCGTAAAGAAGAATGACACCGACAAAAGATCTTCACAACGAGGGAGGAAGTATTATGAACAGTCGGCCATTGAATTTGTTAGTGATTTGTCTTGATACGTTTCGGATGGATTGTTTTATGCATCAATCTCCATGGAATATTCACATTCCACGACTGGACCAAATCCGGAAAGATTCAATAGTCTTTACGTCGGCATTTGGCGAAGGACAGCCCACAATACCCATTAGACGGGCCTATTTCACCGGCCAGCGATCATTCCCCTGGAGGTTTCGTTTTGATGCGAAAGGAATGTGGCCTAGCGGGCGGGGGTGGCATAAGATTTCTCCAGAACAAGAGACCATGGCGGAAATTCTCTTGCGGCATGGGTATCAGACGGGCCTAATCAGTGACACTTATCATATGTTCAAGTCGACGGCGAACTTTACACGTGGGTTCATGCAGTATGAGTTTGTTCGTGGGTACGAAAGCGACAATTATCGTGGCGGCAGAATCGACGGACGGACTTTGCGACCCTTTGTCCGTGATCCAGATCCCAAAAAACACCCGATTTTAACTCAGTATTTGCTGAATGTTCAAGATCGCCATGAGGAAGAAGATTGGCTGACGGCTCAAACATTTTCGCGGGCGGAAAGATGGCTAACCGATCATCGCGACGTTACCCCTTTCTTTCTGTGGGTAGATTCCTTTGGCCCCCACGAGCCATGGGATCCACCCCGCGAATACTTGGAACCTTATGCCACGGATCCCTCCTTTGAGGGGATCGAGTTCATTTATCCTGTAGGTCTTAAAAGAGAAGACCTTTCGGCTTCCGAAGCTCAACGGGTCATTGAGTTATATTTAGCCTATTTAACGTTTGTCGACACGAGAGTCGGCCGACTGCTTGATACCTTAGACAGAACGGGACAGACCGACCATACGGTCGTGATGATTGTTAGTGACCACGGTACAGAGTTATTAGATCACGGCCAGTTTTCCAAGCATCCGTCCCATCTTTATACCCATAATACCCAACTGATCTGGACAATTCGGCATCCCCACAAGAATGCAACTCATTGCGATGCATTGGTTCAAAGTCATGATGTTTTTCCGACAGCGTTATCACTATTGAGAATCAATTATGATCACGTGGACGGAGAAAACGCATGGCAGTGGATACAAGGCAAGGAACCCCAACGTGATGTGGCTATCACGGGTTGGGGATCTTACGCGGCTGTGCGAACTGTACGCTGGAACTATTTTGTTAACTTTGAAAATCCCGAGCTTAAAGAAGTATTGTTTGATCGGTCCGTGGATCCTTTAGAGATGCATGATGTAATTTCGGAATATCCTAAACAAGCGCGGGAACTGCGGCAAGAACTTGAATCCTTCTTGGGAAGTCGTCTTCCTGTACAGCTTAATGATACCGTAGGTGCTGAGGAAGCACCGATTCGAGTGTATTTGGGTTCAAACACATCACAGGACAAGCGGGATGCGGGATTTGTATAGGTACTGAAGAGGGTAGTTGTCGGGTCTGTGTGACTGGTCACGGTTATGAACGATACCGCGGTCGGGTTCCGGGGATGCCGTGTCGGTAACCTGCGTCTGAAACGTCATAGATAGAATTTGATTTCAGTGGAGGCTCAATATTCATGCCCAAGTACATCGTTGTCGTCATGGTGGACCAGCACACACCGTTTGCAGTGGGATGCTATGGGAATACTCGCGTCAAAACACCCAATTTGGACAGATTTGCTCAACAAAGCACGCTCTTCAGCAATGCTTATACATCGTCACCGGTGTGCGTTCCTGCTCGTTTCTCGGCGTTGAGTGGTCTCTATCCATCTCATAGCGGCTGCGTAAGCAACCAAACTCCTTTGCCTATAACTACGCGTACGATGGCGCATATTTTTAGGGAACAGGGTTATATAACGGGATTTATAGGAAAAATGCATCCCGTGGATCCACAAACGCACGGCTTTGACTATTATGTTGATTTTGGTCATTACTTTGATTATCTAGGGCGGCATATCGAGACGTACACGCGTGGGATGCATGCCGATGACAGTGGGAAAGGAGTACCATGGATCACCACCTACCAAAATCCCAATAATTCATGGAACCTGGTCCCTCCCAGATCAGGATTACCACGACGCCTTGCTGATGAGGACCAATTCGAAAACTTCGTGGTTCGTGAAGCCACGCGTTTTCTACGAACTTATCGCCAGCATCAGTTGTTATTGTTTGTCTCCTTTCTACGCCCCCACACACCTCTCATCGTGCCTCAGCGTTTCTACGACTTATATTGTGAAGAAGACATGGAAATGGACAAGTTCCGTCAAGAAGATCTCAATTCCTATCTTCGGAGTCGGTTAGCTCCAGGATGGGGAACTTGTGAAACAACGGAGTTAGCACAGCGCCATATGCACAATTATTATGCGACCGTAAGTTACGTGGATGACCAATTCGGTGAGTTATGTAAGGCCCTACAGAATTTAAATATGTGGGACGATACGATTGTGGTTTATACAAGTGATCATGGCGAAATGTTGTATCAGCACGGAATGGTCGGAAAATTTACCTTTTACGAAGGGTCAGTGAAGGTACCTCTGATGATCCGTCAGCCGCAGCAGACGACGGGAAATGTCTTTTCTGTCCCGGTTGATCACACGTTTCTCCTTCCAACATTGATGGGTTTGGCGAATTTTGACCCACGTGGAATGGATGGGTTGGACGTTTCTCGGATGCTTGGAGGGCGTTTGGACGCAGTAACCTCCTATCCAATCTTTAGCGAACTCACTTTAGGACAAGGTGAAGTGACAAGGATGGTTCGTTACCGAAATTGGAAGTTTGTCCAATATCTGGATGACTTCTCACAACTGTTTAATCTTGATGAGGATCCCGAGGAATTTTCCAATCGTGCTGGACAAGGAGT
>JAKAAL010000358.1 GCA_021802375.1 Bacillota bacterium
GATCTAAATCGTGCGGCCTACTGGATTGCTTGATCCGGAGATTACCGTGAAGCCAACCAAGGGACAAATTGATGATTTGCTGGCCGAGATTCGGGCCCGCACCCAAAAACAGCAGCGGGTTCTGGTGACCACCCTGACCAAACGAATGGCGGAAGACCTTACCGAATTTTTTCGGGAACATGGGGTCCGGGTGCGATATCTGCATTCTGACATCGATACCTTAGAGCGCATGGCCATCATCCGGGATTTGCGATTGGGCGAATTTGATGTGTTGGTTGGCATTAACCTATTGCGGGAAGGATTAGACTTGCCCGAAGTGGCACTGGTGGCGATATTGGATGCCGACAAAGAGGGGTATTTGCGCTCGACGACGTCTCTGGTGCAAACTATCGGACGAGCAGCGCGCAATTTGGAAGGTGCCGTGATTATGTATGCGGACAAGATCACGGACTCGATGCGTCAAGCCATGTCGGAGACGGATCGCAGGCGGGAGATCCAACGTCAATTTAACCTAGATCATCATATTACACCGCAAGGGGTCTCCAAAGCGGTTAGAGAAATAATCCAGGCTACGAAGGCGACTCATGAGAAGCCGGTGGAAAAACCGATTCGTGATATGACGGCTCGGGAACGTATCCAAATGGCCAATCAATTGCGTAAAGAAATGAAAGAGGCCAGCCGCAACTGGGAATTTGAGCGGGCCGCCGTACTAAGAGATTTGTTGATGGAACTGGAAAAAGAACGACCGATTAAGGCCGTGGCGGGAGGTTCCAGAAAGTCCCATGGCTAGCCAATGGATTCGGGTGCGGGGCGCTCGGCAGCACAACTTAAAAAATATCAATGTGGATATTCCCCGAGATCAATTGGTGGTGATTACCGGCGTGTCAGGATCGGGAAAATCTTCATTGGCGTTTGATACGATTTACGCAGAGGGTCAGCGGCGGTATGTGGAATCGCTCTCTAGCTACGCTCGCCAATTTCTCGGTCAGATGGATAAACCCGACGTGGATGCCATTGAAGGGTTGTCACCGGCTATCTCCATCGATCAAAAGACCACGAGCCACAATCCCCGAAGCACGGTGGGCACCGTGACCGAGATTTATGACTATCTGCGGTTGTTGTATGCCCGGGTGGGGCAACCGCATTGTCCCGTCTGCGGTCGTGAGATATCGCAACAAACCATTGATCAAATGGTAGACCATATCATGGCACTGCCCGAAGGTACGCGGCTTGAAGTGCGGGCTCCCTTAGTGCGTGGCCGTAAAGGAACTCATGATAAGGTGTTGGCCGACGTCCGTCGGCAGGGGTACACTAGGGCTCGCATTGACGGTGCTACGGTGGAATTGGAATCACTCCCGGCATTGAACAAAAATCAAAAACACACCATTGCCGTGGTAGTGGATCGTATTGTGCTGAAGTCGACAATCGGATCGCGATTGACCGAGTCATTGGAACACGCCCTAGATTTATCAGGTGATGTTGTAGAAGTCGGTCCGCCGGACGGACTGACCGAAGTGTTTGCTCGTGATCTGGCGTGCCCGCACTGCGGCATCTCACTGGAGGAACTATCGCCGCGGATGTTTAGTTTCAACGCCCCATACGGCGCATGTCCGGATTGTACCGGGCTCGGGTTCAAATTGGAAGTGGATCCCGAACTGGTTGTTCCCGATCCCACGCTGACCTTGCGGGAAGGAGCGGTGGCGCCATTTACCCGTGGCAGTTCCCGATTTTATCCTGATTTGCTGGAAACGGTGGCGAAAATTGCCGGTATACCTGTAGACCGACCGTATCATATGCTGTCAGATGAGGCTAAGCATATTGTGTTGTACGGATATCCTGATCCAGTGCCGTTTTCTTTTGAAAGCCACTACGGCAGCCATCACCAGCAGTTTCGCTATCATGGCGCGATACCTATTTTGGAGCGTCGCTATCGGGAAGTGGGCTCGGAGTCAGCCAAAGCCGAAGTTGAAGAGTATATGACATCGAATCCGTGTGCGGTTTGTCACGGACAACGTCTTAAACCGGCAGTGTTGGCGGTAACGGTGGGCGACTTGTCGATTGCTTCCGTAACGGACCTTTCTATTGTGAAAGCGCGACAATTTTTTGAGACCCTCTCTTTGAAACCCCGACAGCAAGTCATCGGATCCCCTATTTTGAAAGAAGTGCGAGAACGGCTAAATTTCTTAATTGACGTGGGATTAGGGTATCTGACCCTGTCCCGAGCTGCCGGGTCGCTGTCGGGTGGGGAAGCTCAGCGAATTCGCTTGGCCACCCAAATTGGATCTTCACTGATGGGGGTCTTGTATATCTTGGACGAACCATCAATTGGATTGCATCAACGCGACAACGATCGGTTGCTTAACACACTAAAAAGGCTGAGAGATTTAGGCAACACGGTACTGGTGGTGGAACACGACGAGGAAACCATGCTGGCTGCTGACTATCTGATAGATATTGGTCCGGGACCGGGAACCTACGGCGGTGAAGTAGTGGCCCACGGTACTCCTCAAGAAGTGATGGCAATCCCTAATAGTTTAACCGGGCAATATCTGTCCCATCAGCGGGAAATGCCCTTGCCATCTAGACGCCGCGTCCCGAATTCCCGGTGGATTACCATCTCCGGGGCTCGAGAACATAATTTGAAAGAAATTACCGTGCGGATTCCTCTTGGCATGATGGTCGCGGTTACCGGTGTCTCAGGGTCGGGAAAGTCTACTCTGGTAAACGATATTTTGCGGAAGTCACTGGAACTTCAACTCAATGGCGCGCGAAACCGTCGGGTGGGGAACCATGATGCGATTGGTGGTTTGGAGCATCTCGACAAAGTCATTGCGATTGACCAAAGCCCCATTGGTCGCACCCCTCGGTCGAATCCTGCGACTTATACCGGATCGTTTGATCTGATTCGCGAAATATTTGCCGGGACTACCGAGGCAAGCATTCGGGGATACAAGGCCGGGCGATTTTCTTTCAATTTGCGGGGAGGTCGCTGCGAGGCGTGCAAAGGTGACGGGATTCTTAAGATCGAAATGCATTTTTTACCGGATGTCTACGTGCCGTGTGAGGTGTGCAAAGGACGGCGATATAACCGGGAGACCATGGAAGTCCATTATCGCGGACAAACCATTGCGGATGTCTTAGAGATGACAGTGGACCAGGCGGCGGTTTTCTTCCAACATCATACTCGCCTTAAACGAAAATTGGAGACGTTGCGGGATGTGGGACTTGGGTATATCCACCTCGGACAGCCAGCCACCACATTGTCCGGAGGCGAAGCTCAGCGGGTTAAATTGGCCACCGAACTGTCGCGCAAGTCCGAAGGCCGCACCCTGTATATTTTGGATGAACCGACGACGGGACTTCACCACGAAGACATTCGCCACTTGCTGGGCGTCTTAGAGCGTTTGGTATCTCAAGGCGACACGGTTTTGGTCATTGAGCACAACCTGGATGTGATTCAAAACGCGGATTGGATTATCGATTTAGGTCCTGAAGGGGGCGATGCCGGTGGCACTATCGTGGCAGAGGGATCCCCGGAGCAGGTAATGGACAATTCGGCATCCTATACCGGGCGCTATCTAAAGCGTCATTTGATGCGTTATCAAGCCGTGGATACGGCGCGATAACTGAGCCATAGGGAGGCAAGCATGGCGGCAATTTCCGAAGAACTGGAACGTAAACGGCAGGTTCTCCCCGATCAACCTGGTGTCTATCTCATGAAAGATGACGAAGACCATGTCATCTATGTGGGCAAGGCTGTCGATTTAAAACAGCGGGTGCGAAGCTATTTTCAGGATCCGGCTCGGTTAGCGCCTAAAGTTGCGGCAATGATGCGCCACGTGGCCGATTTTGAGGTCATAGCCACCGATACCGAAGTAGAAGCGCTCATTTTAGAAGCGACGTTAGTGAAGCAAATGCAACCGCACTACAACATACGGTTGAAAGATGACAAAGCATATCCTTATTTGCGGTTGACCTGGGAAGAGGATTTTCCCCGGTTGCTGATCGCGCGCAAGCCGTCGGAGCTTGGCAGCCGATATTTTGGACCCTACACCCGGTCACAATCGGTACAGGAAACGATTCGGCTATTGCGGAAGATCTTTCCCATTCGGAATTGCACCAATATGAAATTTAAAAATGCCGCCCGCCCTTGCTTGGAATATCATATCCACCGCTGCCAAGCGCCGTGTCAAAATCTGGTCGAGAAGACCACGTATCGTGAAATGATGAAATCGGTGGAATTGTTCTTGGAGGGCAAGGCCGACCATGTTCGGGATCATTTAATTCAACAGTTGAATGAGGCCGCAGATTTACTGCAATTCGAACGGGCGGCTAAACTGCGGGATCAGGTGCGGGCCATCGAAGAAATCACCGCTCAGCAAAAAGTGGCGGCCGAGGCAGGGCGTAATTTGGATGCCATCAGTTGGGTAGTGGAGCGTCCAGACGCGTATGTTCAGGTGTTTCGGATTCGTGATGGACGGTTGACCGGGCGTGAATCCATGGTAATGACGGGAGTTGACGGGACCAATGACGCGGAGTTGGCCCGTGCTTTTCTGCTGCAGTACTACGAGCGGGCTAATGAAATTCCCCAGGAGATATTGGTGGAACACTTACCTGAGGAGGTGGACGACTTACGCTATTGGCTTCGCCAAGAACGGCGCGGCAAGATTGAGTTAAAGGTACCGCAACGCGGTGAAAAACAGCGCCTTTTGGCGATGGTGAGGCAAAACGCTGTGATAGCCCGAGATGAAGCGCTGCGACGGATGGAAGTTAAAGAACGGGAGCGGGAGGAGGCACTTTTGGGATTAAAAGCAACATTGGGTTTGAGCAAAACGCCGGATCGCATTGAATGTTATGACATTTCCAATACCCAGGGAACGGAGTCGGTGGCATCCATGGTGGTGTTTACCAACGGCAAACCTGACAAGAGCCAATATCGGCGGTTCAAAATCCAAACGGTTCAAGGACCCAATGATTTCTTGTCGATGCGCGAAGTGATCGCGCGACGATTTCGCCATCAACAACTGGCGGAAGACAGCATCCACACCAAACGGTTTGCGAAAACTCCCGATTTGGTGATCATTGACGGCGGCCGGGGACAATTGGGTTATGCCCACCAGGCAATGGAAGAAGCCGGGGTGGGTGATATTCCTGTGTTTGGATTGGCCAAAGAACATGAATGGTTATTTGAACCTCAGCGACCGGATCCGATCATTCTGGATCGGGAGTCGCCGCCGCTTAAATTATTGCAGCATGTGAGGGATGAGGCACACCGTTTTGCTATTACCTTCCATCGCCAGTTGCGCAACAAGCGGAATCTGGCATCGGTGTTGGATGAGGTGCCTGGGATTGGATCGAAGAGAAAAAAAACGGTGCTACGGCATTTTCCTGACTTGGCTGCCCTGGTACGATCGTCCCCCGCT
>JAKAAL010000359.1 GCA_021802375.1 Bacillota bacterium
CCGCCGTCGCTCGTCTCAACGACTTCTCGAGCAACGGCAACATCACAGCCATAAATGAGGTCACAGTACTTTTTCGTGTGTGCCCACACTTCCTCCGCCGTTTCTGTCCCGTATCCCGGCAGGGGGCAACTTTCGCCATAACTCACCATCTGCCGAGCGCTATCGTGTAATTCCACCAGCACCATATCGAAAAACGTCAGCTGGCGAAACGACAAATGGTAGGGCCGTATAAGGGGTATCCGTAACCGCCACGCTCTGATTGTGTCAATTTGTGTGGCCATATGCTAAGCCTCCTTCACTTGCTTATTACCCAATTTGTCCAAGCTCAATTAATGTATTTGGTAATGCAGTTAGTGGTTCCGATATGCCATAGACATCTTGAATTGCCATGTCGATACTCAACGGAGTGCCCATGGCCGTTGCACGTTTTTTGAAGTTGCTCTTGATGAAATTGTTGGATCTCTCTTCTTATGGGAACATTGCCAAAGTCTAACATTCGAATAGCACCCCCTAGTTCTCGGGCTGGCAATACGCGACTCTGAATCTCTCGGTTCGGTGACCAGGGAACATCGAGCACACCCGCTCGGCACGCACGTAACACGCCTTGGCACACATCGCCATCTCCCATTTCCAGTGTCTTGTCCACAATGTCGCGAACTTCACGTTTGATAAGATCGATTTCATCCACCACATCGCGCAGCCCCTGGAGGGCTAAAGAGGCACCTAGTTGGATGCCGGCCTTAGTAGCCCGAAGCCCCGCTGCATTGGCTTCTTTGGTAGGGATGCCTATCGCTTCGTGGGTGGATTTAGTCGTGACGCTCACAGCGCCCGCCGCGGCCGCAATAAATCCGCCATACACGATTAAGGCCATCGCCTGGGCCTCGTCGTGGGGCCACGCCCCCATCCAGTGCAACGAGGTGATAGGCGTAAAGATGTTGTGAAATCCGAACATGGTTAAATACTCTTGACACAATTCCTCGCAGGCGCGAATCGCTGCAACATCTTGAACCGGACATAGGCACTGCCCCAATTCCAGTCCATAGTGCGTGACGCCTTGCGTTACCGCTAATAGGCAATCCAATATCGCAACGGCAATCGCGATGGCCGGCGGGATCAAAGTGCCGGTCAAAAAACTCGGCTGGCGACGGTGGATCTCAACACCTCTTTGACCGTACAGAGTCACTAACCTATCTAAGTATTGGTAGTTGCGAATGCCTTGCTCAATACTCGTGTCTTTGGTATAAGACGCCGTATATGCGATGCCTGATCCCAAGTATCCGGAAAATCCTGCAGCTAGAGTAATCTCTGCCGTAAGCCGAGGCATAGTGGTTCCTGAAAGAACTATCAAGGGACGATCTACGGAATCAACGATTTTGGCGCACTCGGTCACACCTAAATTCACCACGGGCAACCCGTTTAACATGGAACGTCCCGCCTGTTCACTCTCTTGCATGCCGCGTTCGGCTTCGCCAAACCGTTCATTTCTTGTGTAACTATCCGTTGTGGTTGGTAATAAATCGGCCAATCCTTCATCTTGCAACGTGCGGAGTAATTCTAAATGCATCCCTAATGTTCCGAAGCCTCCACGTGGTTGTGTGAGGGTTCGATGATGCTCATAAGCGAATCGGATGACTTGAGCCATGCGCTTTTGTTTTGGCAGCCGCTGATGACATTCCACTGCAGCATCTAAGTCAACTCCCGCTCCCGTGGGCCAACGGGACAAATTATTCTCCCGCATCTCATGGAATATATCCCACGGGATGGGTTCGTTACGAAGTGAATCGTTTGATGACGTCATTTACTCATCTCCCTTAGACAAGTGATGCTACACCACGCGAAGGCATTTTTTGGCTAGGATAGCAGCCTTGGGGCGATCTATCGTAGATAAAAGACCGGCGACAAATAGACCGTATGGCTTGTCCACATAGAGAACGGGCGATTCCGGTTTGAGTCTCATTCCGTCCGACGGGCGCTTTGTTGCTGCAATGAGCAGTTCTCGAGCCATCTCCGCTGAATTGGCGGCAAACACCCCCCCGGTTCCGATTAAGGCGTGGGCTTGAGAGAGATCTTTGCCATATTGGACAACACTTTGACCCACCGCGGTATATACCACGTCTAGTCGTCCCGCGTGGCGAGTAATCGCAATTTCAATAGCGGATTTGGCCAACGCATAGTCCATCCGGGTTTCTTCCGGTGTTTGAGGCACGTACGCAGCCGACGTCGCGACCTCACGAACATATTTCTTTACCCTATCTGAAGAGACCGTGCTGTGAACCGCCAACTCGGAATCACCCACGGCTGTCAGAATACTTTCCGCGTTATGCCGCAGCCCTAAATCTCCCTCGACAGTGCGTTTCAGATATGGCTCGGGTAATCCACGGTAGATCACTTCAGGACGGGAGGGGCGGCCGTCGCCCACGGAGTGGATGTCAGTCGTTGCGCCGCCTACATCCACTAAAACTAAATCGCCTATTCCAGGAACTCCTTTCGCTCCTTCCGCCAATACTTTGGCCGCTTCCAGCACTGCAGTGGGAGTGGGCATGACCACGCGAACGAAAGTAGACGCCCGATCAATCCCTTTGGCATGGACGATGTGATTTAAAAATACGTTACGAATGGCTTCACGCGCAGGTTCAATGTTAAGCCGATTGATCTCGGGCATTACGTTGTCGGTGACAACCATTTCTATTTCGGCATTACTTAAAATCTGCTCTATCTCAGTCCGTGCTTCTCGGTTCCCCGCAACGATGATCGGGCAGCGCACATTAGCACTCACTAGTTGGCGGGCATTTTCCACAATCACCTCACGATTTCCACCATCCGTGCCGCCCGCCAGTAAAATAACGTCGGGCGATAGCGCATGCAGTGTAGCGATATCAGCCAAGGTAATGTGATAGCTAAAAATTCCCGTTACTTTTGCTCCGGCACCTAATGCGGCAAAATGGGCTGCCCGAGAGGTCATTTCGGGCACAAGGCCGATGGTGACCATTTTGAGTCCCCCCGCCGCACTAGAACAAGCCAGTCGCACATCAAATAGCACCGAGTGACCAACTTGGCGCTTTAAGTTTTCCAATGCCATATTGAGTCCAATCGTAATATCGGATTGAACTGTGGACGGACCTTGTGCGCGACCAATGATCTCCACACTTTCTAAATCTACAGCTGTGGTTTTCGTATACGTACTTCCAAAATCCACAAAAAGCCCTAAATGTGTCATGGTCTAATCCCTTCCTAGCAATTTATCCCGAGTTTCCAAGTCCTGTACTAATTGGGGGATAAAATCGCTTGGTTTTGTCCCTGGTGGATAAGCCCGATTAAAACCCATTTCAAGAAACTGTCTTTCTACTGAAGACCAATCGTGTTTTCCCACTACTAAATTCCCACCTACATATAACAAAATGTCATTCAATCCTGCTTCTATGCACATATCCCGAAATCCCCGACAATCCAGTTCGCCTTGCCCATAGAGGGATGACACTAGAATGGCATCGGCTGCAGTTTCTACTGCCGCTTTAATAAATTCCTCAGCAGGCGTCAACGCGCCTAATGACACCACCCGGAATCCGGCTTGTTCCAGCGCAATTGCGATAATTCGATTGCCAACAATATGCGTATCGGATCCGATGACCCCAGTAACAATCGTCCACGATGACATCTAATTTCCTCCTTGTGCAGTTACAGTCCAATCAAGCGGACTCCTAAGGTCTCAAGCAGCACTGGTAGACTAAGTGCCATTATTACGACAGTCCCGACAACGCGCAGCGTCCCTTCGGAAACGCCTCGGTTAAGCCTCACGCCAATTTGGGCGCCGAGGCCCCCGGTAGCAATAATAATGGCCACTATTACCAACGAGAGTGAGTTGACGTGAGCCAACCGAATGGATTCGCTGGTTAACGCAATGCCCATATTGACTCCTAACCCAGTACCGATCGCGGTCCGTACTTTTAACCCTCCAACTCCGACTAACACCGGCATTGTTAAAAATCCCCCGCCAATGCCCAATAATCCGCCCAAAACCCCAATGACCAAACACAACAGACCTACTAGAGAACGCCGTCTTGCCGTTGGTTGCCCGTCTGTCGAAGTCATCGGTCTCCAAAACAGCACCAAAGAGCCCAACAATGCCATCGTCAAAATCCCGAGGAGAATCCGATTGGGTAGTGTGTGCGCCCATTCCGACCCAAAACCACTACCGACAATTGCCGGGATTCCGGCGTATAATACATAGGTCAGATTAACCATATGGGTGCGTAAATAACTGATGAAACCGACTCCGGCGGATACAATGGACAACGTGGCGACATAGGCTCCTATGACGAACATGGATATGGGCCGGAAACCGAATAGTGGTGGAACTATTGTCAAACAAGCGGAGAGGACAAGACCACCTCCTAAGCCAATCCCACCGTTTAATGTGCTCGCCACAGTGCCAATCACGAAATACATCAGCGCCGATGCCACAAAAGCCATTGGTTATATGCCGGGTAAAGTCGTGGTAATCACGTCAGAGTCGTAAACTTGACTGTCGAATTGGGCATCAATGCTCTCGCCGCTGGTTTCGCGGCCCCAAAACAACACCGGGGCCACCGTGATGAGAAGCAATACGGCACCTAACAACAGAAACACGGCCCGCGTTCCAAATCCTTCGATAAAGAACGGCATGTAAAAAACGATTAGCACACCGCCAATAGCCCTGCCAAAAAACTCAGTAAATGCTGTTCCCCGACCCCTAACCACTGTTGGAAATTGCTCGGCAATATACAGCTTAATAACATAGATACCCATCCCGGTTAAGCCCACTAAAACGCCTATGACGAGAACGATTGTCGGGTTCTTCAATAGTGCAATTCCCACGCAACCTAATCCCGCAATAATACCGTAGCCAATGATGAGCGGACGTCGGCCAAACTTGTCCGAGAGATAGCCGTGACAGACGTTTCCCAGCCCACCACAAAACATTAATGTCCCTATGGCCAAAACGGATTTGGCAAATGTGATGCCGTCACTTATCAAAATGGTCGGACCATAAACCATCATGACGTAAAAGAAGATTTGAGTCCCTGTGTAGGCGACGCTGATCATGGCCGTACGACGCCTAAGAGGTTTTTTAAATATGAACGATAGCGGCTGTTGTCGTATTCGTGGTGATGGCTTTACAGGTTCTGTCTTGGTTACAATTGAACCAGACTGAGTTTGCACGATGTGCTCAATTTTGTGCAACACTTCAACAGCTTTCTCAAAGTGACCGCGTTGTTCGAGCCACCGTGGAGACTCGGGCAACCACACTAGGATGGCAAAAGCAAAAATGATGGGAATCCCTCCGGCGAAAAATACCACTCTCCACCCACTTGCAGCTCCAAAATGATGAATACTCCATACCGATACCAGAGACGGGATTAAATAAGAAGCCAACAATA
>JAKAAL010000360.1 GCA_021802375.1 Bacillota bacterium
GTTGATGAAGGACCATTTACCGGTTCCCACCACTCTGCAACAACTTACCAACGATATGAAGGCCGCGACTTCTACTAGTCACAACACCTGGGGCATTAGCATGGTACAGTTCGGGACAATACTGATCGGTGCAACCATCAAGGAATCCATAAAACTTATGAAATCCGCGGCTCAGTGGCCAATTTTTAAATGGGCCCGACGGTGTTATCTCATGCCTCGGAGTCAGGTGCCATTTCCCAACCAAAAAACACGTATACCCTTGGTCCGACAGCAACGATGGCAGGGTCGCAACTTCGGAGTCTACGCATCCCCGAGAATTGGGAAATCCCGTATCCGCATCACTGAGAAAACGCATCCCGACGCTATGATGGTTACGTCCTGTTAACAGACACGCCCGCGTTGGCGAACAGAGAGGAGTGACGTGGAAATTCGAATACCGCAGACCGCGAGACGCTAGTTGATCGATGGTAGGTGTCGCGATTTCCGAACCAAAGCACCCAAAGTCTGACCATCCGGTGTCGTCCATGATTACAACGCACACATTCGGCCGATGCAGCAACCCATTACTCGTTGTTGGCCACCACGGCTCAGACTGGCGAACTGTGCGACCTATTTGACCCCGAAATTCGTTACTAGACATGTTTGTTTATCCTCCTGAACCATAAAAAATTACTTCAGATCCCTACGAAGAACCTTCCTAACTTTAAGAAGGAAGACTAATAGCCCTTGCGTAGAGCATTAACCAAACCAACGCCCTCGTATTTAAAATGATGTCGGTTCAGCGGTCTCGAGAACTGACGAACATACGACCACCGTGAACCATTACTTCATGCGAAGTCTCTTGAAAACTTGCCATGGCTACCCATGTAGCATGAAATAGGATTATCAAACAAAAATCATAATCGAGCGTGTGTTGTATCAATATTCAACCTTAATCTCAACGCGGCCGCGCCTGGTTTCGGAAGTAACCGTAGTGCCTAAGTTATCTCTTCGCCGCCTACACCTGAGGCTACACGAGTGCCGCAACTTGTCCTTCTCGAAAAAAAGATAATACAGAAACCAAAAATTTGTTGCTGGCGTTACACGATAATCATTTTTATCCGTTTTTGAGTAAATAATGGTTATCACGGGCAAAATATTTAATTTATATCCGTTTTATCTTTAAAATACATCGTATAAGCCAGTTTTGTATTATTATAATGAGAAATTACTGCATGTGATAGCTATTGTCAACCCTTGTAAGGAAATCCAACAGGTCTTCGGCAAAGTTAAATTGCACCTTGGCAGGACATGGGGAAAGTTGGCGAACTTATTCAGCGCGGTGCTGATCCGGATGCGCCGATGTTCCAAGGAACTATGGCCCTTGTCCCATGTTTCGACTGGAGGAGGAAAACCCTGGGTGGGGCGCGAGGACCCGGATATCCTGTTCGAAAATGGCCTGATTGCCATTGGGAATGAAGACACTTTTTGTTCTTGACCAGATAGGTGGCCAGATCGCGCTGCGCGTGCATAGCGTCGGCGGTCACTAAAGGTCGAGCGAATCCAACAAAGGGTACATCGCCGAGATTTCATTTGGACTTCTCGTCGACGGCAGTTTGAGTAATAACCCGTGTGGTGCCGTGAATCACAGCCGATACCCGGTTCCGAGCCTTGGGGGTGTCTTTCCGGTGTCTTTCCCGGATGCGCGAGACACGATGGGTCCCATGGGCGTCCGGCACAATAAACACCGCGAATTGTTGGCCACAATGCGCAGCCGCCGTCGTAGGTCCAGCGTCCATCCGATCAGGGCAAGCCACGGTCCCCATCACCGCGCCCCTTCGTGGCCGGCGACGAGACGGACGGTCACCTCGTTAAGCGCAAAAGATGTGTCGGTCGATAATATGTCCCAGCACCATCGTAGATCATCGAGCCAACGATGTTCACTCGGTCAATGGAATGACTCAACCATGCGGTTTTCCGGAACTATGCCGAAGTCCTGAGTTATGGTTCCTCAACCACTAGCATCACCAGAATCGTTGAACAAACGTTGGAACTGCTCCGGGCTGATTCGGACCTCTCGCGCCTTCGCTCCGTCTTGGCTGCCAATAAACCCGCGTTCTTCCATCGCGTCGATTAGTCGCGCCGCTCGGGTATAACCAATGCGCAATCGCCTTTGCAACATCGAGGTCGATGCTTGTCGGCTTTCCACCACGATTCGCACCGCATCCTGAAATAATGTGTCCGTCTCTTCAACCGAGGTATTGTCGCCAGAACGGCCGGTGCTGACAAACTCCAACGGTTCATCCTCCTCTTTGACTGCATTTTGCTCTAAGTATCCGACAATGGCCTCAATTTCCTTTTCATGAATAAACGCGCCTTGAATTCGTAGCGGCTTGCTGGCTCCGACCGGTGAAAACAGCATATCTCCCCGGCCCAGCAGTTTCTCGGCGCCTGCTGCATCCAAGATGGTTCTGGAGTCAATCTGACTCGACACGGCAAACGCAATTCGACTCGGAATGTTAGCCTTTATAGTGCCGGTGATCACGTCTACCGAAGGTCTTTGGGTAGCTACCACCAGGTGTAATCCCGCGGCTCGAGCCATCTGTGCCAACCGCGCGATGGATTCCTCCACTTCGGTCGGGGCTACCATCATCAAATCCGCTAGCTCATCGATGATAATAACAATCAGCGGCAACCGTTCATCGGTCTGCTGGTTGTAACGTGCGATGTCGCGCACCCCGCTATCCGCAAACAGACGATAACGGCGTTCCATTTCAGCCACCGCCCACCTGAGTGCTCCAGCCGCTTTTTTGGGATCGGTCACCACCGGGCTAAGCAGATGCGGAATGCCATTATAGACCGATAGTTCCACCACTTTGGGATCGATCAAAATCATCCGTGCTACGTCAGGCCCGGTCCGAAATACGAGACTGGTAATCAGTGCGTTAATCAACACACTCTTACCAGACCCCGTGGCCCCCGCGACCAACAAGTGCGGCATTTGATCCAGTCCAGCGACAATGGGAGATCCCGCCACATCTCGCCCCAGTGCAACAGTCAAAGGCGACTTTGATGTGGCATAGGCTTGACTTTCAATCACCTCCCGAAGCAATACCGGTGTGATTTCCTGATTGGGCACTTCAATTCCTACGGCTGATTTTCCGGGTATCGGTGCCTCAATGCGCACCCCGGTTGCAGCCAACGACAAGGCAATGTCGTCGGCTAGATTAACAATCCGGGACACCTTGACCCCCGGTGGGGGTATAATTTCAAATCGGGTAATGGTCGGCCCCTGGTTCACTTCTCCCAATTTGACATCAATGCCAAACTGTTTAAGAGCCGTAGCTAAAACTTCTGCGCGTTCCATTGGGCTAGGGCCCTTGCGCACTGTTTTTCCGTTCTCGGGAGCAGCCAACAGTGTGTACGGTGGCGGTAAGTAATTGATTCCGTGCGTCAATATTACCGGGGGCGGCACCGACGGCTTTACCGGTGTCTCGGGCACCGTAGGTGCCCCCGACGGCAGCCGGGCAGAGCCGACGGCTGGTCTAGGACGCGCAGAGCGTGTTCTGGCAGGTGCCGACGAAGGTATTGGCACGGCCGGTGCGTCTTCCGGATAAATCCAGTCTCTTAGGCTTGTCCACAGCCAGTAGCCTCCTCGGTTAATCCCGCGAATAATGTGTCCCAAGCGGCGCAAGCCAGTCTGGGAACCGGTTAGCAAACTTTTACCACTCCAAAGCTGGATTGCCAGTACCCACAGCACCAGGCTTAACAGCACGGTCCCCGGCACCGCAATTAAATCACGAATGCCGCCAACCAACGCATTACCCACATGGCCCGCCGCCATCACCCGAATCATTCCGACATCCAGGGAACCCGACACATACCCAATGAGGACGGCCCAACCGCGGCGATGACTGGTCAGAGAAGGACGGTTTAATAGACGCAGGCCGCCGCTGACCACTATCAGTGCTGGCACCAGCCATGCAATCAATCCAAAACACCAGGTAAGCCCAGCACCTAAATCGCGCCCCACAATCCCGCTATGTGGAAAAATCAGCGCCAAGTAGCCGAGCACACCCAAAGCCACTAGCGCAACCCCACCGATTTCACGCCGCATGTCTTGCGTAATTTGTTTCAGGACTGGGCTCATGCCTACCCTCCGAGCCACCACGTCAAGAGGGCCATGGCACAAGTATAAAAACCAAATTTTCGCCAGGCGCCTCGATGACCCAATGTATTTTTAACCCATTTTATCGCAAATAGGCCTGCGATGGCAGAAATTATCATAGCAGCCAGCGCACCAGGGGTCTCCCATAACTGGGCGGGATGATGCAGCCAAGACAGTAAGAACGCGCCAGTGATGACGGGTATCGCCATGTAAAAAGAAAATCGCGCTGCTTCTTCAGGTTTTAATCTGAGTGTGCGACCCATAAAAATGGTGGACCCAGACCGTGATAATCCCGGCATCAGCGCCAACGCCTGCATACAGCCAATGGCCAGAACTTCCCACCATGCCAAATCCAACATGGTCCGAAAGCTCGATTCTCCAGCCGGTGGTGTTAACCACAGTAATATCGAAGTTACTATCCAACCAAACACCACCACTGAGGGAAGAAAATATTGTCCCACCATATCCTCGAACGTATACCCTAGGAATCCTGCCGGAACGGTTGCCACCAGCACCCAGAGCAGCAGCCGATATGCCTCAGGTCTCCCCTGAAGCAAACCCTTAAGCCACACGGTCAAATCCCGGCGATAGGCAAGCAAAATCGCCGACAAAGTACCTATGTGCAACACAATTTCTAGAGTGGCGCCGGGCGATGCCACTCCAAACCAATATTTCATGACAACCAAGTGCCCAGAGGAACTAACCGGCAAAAACTCGGTCAACCCCTGAATCAAACCTAACAGCCATACCCGCCACATTGTCCTGTCCCTCCACAGTAACATACGGACAATGCGGCGAAGTATGACCGTTACAAGTCGATGATGGCATCCGGACTAAAGTGAGGATCCAGATAGTCGCTGGCGATGGTGGAAATGAGACGCTCCAGTCGTACGGACCCGTCGGGCCCTCTGCGCCCCAGACACAATCGGCCCTGGATATGGTATTCGACTAACGGCCTTTGATTAAATTCCATAGGAAAAATAGTGTCCATAGGGTAGATGGTATACAATATAAGACCTCCTCCCGATTTAGTGTGGCTCTTTTTTAGTTCGGTGAGCACGCCGAGTTGAACGGCGCTCTTTCACTAGGGCCTGCAACTTACCCAACGCATCCTCGATACCGCCGACTTCGTCAATCAGTCCCACCTCGACTGCATCACGGCCTACCAGTACGGTACCGATGTCACGCGCCAACTCCCCGGTGCGAAACATCAATTCCCGGTATTTTTCCGTCGTAATACCGGAATGTTGCGTGACAAAATTCA
>JAKAAL010000361.1 GCA_021802375.1 Bacillota bacterium
AGAAATCCGGAGGGCAATACGCCAAATATCTCTTGTGTGCTGCTAAAAACCAATAATGGAGGCGTTTCCTGGCAAAGTTTTCCCTTGGTTGCGAATGCGAAGCTAGACATGACATCTTCCGAAACCGGGTTCGCCATTATCGGTGCACAGTTGTATGCCACGCAAAACGGAGGCGATTCATGGCAACCAGTACCTTTGTCCAAGGGGGAGAGACCTATCTATTTGACCTTCAACTCGTCTGAGCAAGGGTGGATCGTGGTAAACAAGGATGGGCAATCGGATCTTCTGGGGACGACCAACGGTGGCAAAAGCTTTCATAACACGTTTAGCAGCATTAGTCCAATTGACGCTGTCACGTTTTCTTCTCCAACCCATGGGCTGATGATGTTGGGCTCTCAACAGCCTGGGACGCCGAACTTAGGGAATTTGGAGCAAACCCAAAATGGTGGGAAAAACTGGTCCCTCTTGCAACCGACTGCCGTGTGGGTTGCGAATGATGTCCATGGATTTTTTCAAAGTATGAGTCTTGCAGGGGCGCACGATGTCTGGATTGCGACTACCAGCGGGGCGATGGGCTTTAGTTCTTCGGGGCTACTGGTGTCGTCGGATGGGGGAATTCGTTGGCATTCTGTAGGGACGAAGCGCCACTGGAACATTGTGTCAGAGCAAATGGTTGCGCCATGCGCCGGGTGGGTTTTAGGCTCGGATTTTCTTCTCAAAACTATGGACAATGGCCAAAAGTGGACGAATGTGTGGCCCGCTCGGTTCCCCCAAAAGGAAGTGGACTTTGTCAGCGCTACTAAAGGGTATGGTTTAGGAGAGGCAGACAATCCCCATGCAGTACTAAAAACGGTCAACGGCGGCACAGGGTGGACTGCGGTCAATTCTGACCCTCCCGCTGATTTTTCCCAGATCTCGTTTGTTGGGTCGGTGGGTTGGGCCATTGCTGATGAGAACGCCACCGATGGGGCTGGGTCTCGGGTCGAGGTGTTTCGCAGTGAAAACGGTGGGGTGAGCTGGAGATTGCTTTCATCGGAGCCAACGTCATTAAGCCTCTCTATTAAGATGTTTACGAAAGAAATTGGGGTGCTGGATACCTTTGGGACACTTTACGCGACTACTGATGGCGGCGTCACCTGGCAGGCGATTTCCGATAGTGCGCCGGGATCGACACCATTAACCGAGTATCTGTCGCCGATTCACGAGTGGCTTATAAACAGTGCATCGCAAATTGGGACGAATGCCACCTTGACATGGAGCGCCAATGGTGGAAATTCGCAAAGGGTCGTCTATACTTGGCCTCAGGAATCCAATGTATCTTACATACCGGGGTCCCTCGACTTCATCAATGGGCAGGATGGATGGGTGTGGATGCAAAAAATGGTTCGAACCGACAAGTTGATCACCAAGCCGGGATCTCCAAAACAAGTGCCGTTAGTCAGGGCGGTCAACTTGTTATACCACACTAGCGACGGGGGAAAAACTTGGTCCATCATGCAGCTTCCACACGATTTGTCGCCAGCGGCGGACGCGTTGGATTTTGTTAGCAAACGCAGGGGCTATCTGTTTGTTAATAACACCTTACTGTACACGGCATCTGGCGGCAGGATGTGGCGCGTGATTAGCACCGACAGCCCTCCGGATTTCTATAGGTGAATACGGAATTTAAGTGATGCACGGGGTTGATGTTGGGGATCAAATATAGATAGGAGATTAATTGCGAAAATGGACAAAAACATACGCAAACGGGATTTGTTGGCTCTTCATGAAAAGATTTCGTTCAAAATCCGGGCCAATCTGGTAACAGGATAGTTACCAAACTCGACTTCTTGATCTATACCAAAGGTGCGAGGCAGTTTATCGCACCACAAAAGATTATCGGAGGTGAGTGTCATGCTGTGGAGAAACTGGCTTATGGCCTTAATTGGTGCATGGTTTGTGGTATCTGCTTGGGTTCTAAACCCCATGCACTCTTCGACGTATCTGTGGACTGCAATAGTTTTGGGTGGACTGGTGTTAATTGCCAGCGTTTGGGAACTCTCCGATAAGGTCTTTCGGAGCTGGGTTTACTATCTTGAAGCACTTTTCGGATTGTACTTGGGGTTATCACCGTTCTTCTATAATTTTACTGGATTTGCCTGGGCCGCCACGATAACGGTCATATTGGGCGCGGCGGTTCTGGTCGGGGGATTGTGGCAAGTCCGTGCGGGGTCGTCAAGTTCTTCGACAAAACCACACACGCCTAATCGCCGGATTGCTTCGTGAATCAAAGGAGCCGCCAAAATGGCGGCTCCTTTCTTAGTGGCGCACTGCGTTGGAGTGTCGGCTAGGCTCGGAAATTTCACTTAAGGCTTGGCCCGATTCATTGGTAAAGATGTTTACCCGCGCCAAATCTGCAATGGCGATAATTCCCACAAGTTTTCCGTTGTCAATCACCGGGAGTCTTCGCACTTGGTGCTCCGCCATTTTATTAGCGGAATCACGGGCATCGGAACTCGGCGCGCAGGTCACCACGTTGTCAAACATGACGACTTTCACCGGGGTATCCGGACCTTTGCCTTCTGCTATCGCCTGAATTGTAATATCTCGATCCGTTACGACGCCGACAACTTTTCCTCCTTCAACCACCGGGGTGCTGCCGCAATTAACTTTCTCCATTATTTGGGCAGCTTTTTGGATAGAATCTGTCGGCGATACTGTGGACACGTTCTTGGTCATAATTTCGCTGACTTTCATAAGACATCTCCTCTCAACCGAGTTACACCCGTAGTGTTAATCGGTGCATAGTGTCTCATGCAGGGAAATTGTGGGGATAACTTGTCAGCGAACGAAGATAACAAAAAGGGAAGGGCATTGCCCTTCCCTTTGATGATGACGCTATCAGGCCGACGCCGAAATAGATTTCTCAGTCGCAGCGTCAAAGGCATGAAGACGAGCAGGATCTAAGGTACAGGCAATGGTTTCACCCACCGTACCCAACCAGTCATTGGCAGTGCGAGCAATTAGGGACTGATTGCCATAATCCAGATACACCATGTTTTCGTGACCCATGGGTTCGATCAGGCGCACAACAGCGCGAATTTGAGTATCGGGGAAGCGAGAGACTGCTTCCGGAGACACATGAACATCTTCAGGTCGGATGCCAAGCGCCAAAGTGTTGCCCGTCAATGCAGATGCCGCCTGAGCAATCCGGGTTGGCAAAGTCATCGATTGCCCCTCAGCGACAAAACTCACCGTAGTGCCCTGGCGCGTTAATTCACCGCGTAACAAGTTCATCGCTGGTGTTCCCACGAAAGTGGCAACAAATTGGTTCGCCGGGCGATGATAAATTCCATCAGGAGTATCTACTTGTTGCACAACGCCGTCTTTCATAACGACAATGCGAGTTCCCATAGTCATTGCTTCGGTTTGATCGTGGGTAACATAAATGATGGTGGCGCCGAGACGTTGATGCAATCGTTTTAATTCCACTCGGGTTTGGGTCCGGAGTTTGGCATCGAGGTTGGAAAGGGGTTCGTCCATTAAAAAGGCTAAGGGTTCTCGTACAATGGCACGGCCTAGAGCAACTCGCTGCCGTTGACCTCCTGATAATTCTTTGGGTTTTCTTTCAAGAAGGGTTCCAATACCTAATATCTCGGCAGCTTCTTTGACACGGCGGTCAATCTCTGCGCGGGGAACCTTGCGCAGTTTAAGGCCGAAGGCCATATTTTCAAAAACTGTCATGTGGGGATAAAGAGCGTAGTTTTGAAACACCATAGCAATATCGCGATCTTTTGGTGGCACGTGGCTGACATCGCGGCTGCCAATGTGAATGGCACCGCTGGTTACGTCTTCAAGACCCGCCACCATGCGCAACGTGGTGGTTTTTCCGCAACCAGACGGGCCCAACAAAATGAGAAACTCTTGGTCCTCAACATTCAACGTGACATCATGTACAGCTTCGACTTGCCCATATTTTTTTGACACATGTTCTAGAAGTACGCTTGCCAATGTGACTCTCTCCCTTAATATGAAATAGAGGCTGTGTTCAGTGGTACGGCTCTCAAGGACCCAATTCACGGGGATTCCTTGAAAAGATGCGAATTATCGCAATAGGAAAAGATCTTAATACATGCATTATGACATAGTGAAACCACCTAGGCGACATCTTTTTCATGAGATATCGGATAAAAATGATAAAAACACATCGTCTTGACACTGTAGCCATGTTCGTGCCATAATGTGTCCTGTTGCTGACCTAGACGAACTGATTGGGGAGTCGCCAAGTTGGTAAGGCACGGGACTTTGGATCCCGCATGCGCAGGTTCGAGTCCTGCCTCCCCAGCCAATCTTTTCTGAGACACCGCAAGCGATTGCGGGTTTTTTGTTTTGCGGCGGACGGCCGCAAATGGGCCGCGGGCCGCAGAACGGGCCGCAGGAAACCACACAGGCCCATCAAGGCCGTTCTATGACGTTTCGTGACAGCAGTTCTTGGGTGAGACTTTCAGACTCAGGACGGCATCACCCAGACGCCGTGACAGGGGAAGAAAAGGGATGGGCCGCAGAACCGGGCCGCAATCATGGACGCGGCAATGCTTGAACCAGCTCTCGTATTAGACGGCGCTGTGGGCTAGTTAGAGACGGCCACGTCGCCACGATCGCACGAAAATCCGAGTCGTCGGGGAGTGCTTTACTCTCCGTTGGCGGCCCACTGCGCCACCGCTCGACTGCCTCCAAGATCGCACCCAACACCACCGTCGCCAAATCCGTGTCGTCATGCCCGGAAATATTATTCACCCATGCGGCCATGGCCGCCTCATCATCCTTTAGCTCCAGCGTGACCTGCCACGACCCCCATAGCCACAGCGGCCGCGTGAAGGTCGGGGGAGACTCATGACTCAGCGCTGCCGTCGTCTGCCATCTTGGCAAACCCAGGGCGGGCCAGATCTCCACCAGTGTCGGCCACCGCACAGAGTGGGACCACGTGGTGCCCTTCGCGATGACCGTAGCCGCTGCACTGGCAAACGACATATCCGCAGGCCACCATTCGGCCTGACGGGGGGAGTAGGCTGCCGACTGAGTGAGATGGTAGGCCAAGGCACGCAAGAACACAGCATTATTCGTGTCGCTCCACCATGGGCATCCATAAGCATCGGCCGCCGCCAACCGATCCAGCGTGTCTACGGTGGGCTGATGCACCGTCCGCTCGATTCGCGACAAATTCGATGTGTGAAATCCGGTCACCTCTGCAATGCTCGGCATTCCCAACCCTTTGAGGGTGCGTACATCGCGAAAATATTCGGTCAACGAATCGTATAATGGGACACTCGCCCTCCTAGTTCTCGTACCCCGTTAATTTCGCCGTTATGGTAAATCTTGTAAATCAAGTACTCACTGATCCCTAAAACCCT
>JAKAAL010000362.1 GCA_021802375.1 Bacillota bacterium
CACAGCTCGGGCACACGAAGCCGTGCGGCCATCGCTGCTCTACCAAGAAGGTATGACAATCTTCTACCGTATGAAACCGTTCCTGCCATTCGAGGATCGTCATGGACAGATCGGGCCTCCTCTCCACTGGGGCGTAGATTGATCGTCATGTTATCACCTCTTCCTCCATTTGGCCTATCTTTCGGAGTTATCTGTTGAAGTATGTTTTCGTAAATCGGTTCACCCCTGGCGGCGAGCGCTGCATAAGCGGGCGCAATCGCCCCCTTTAATGCCTTCGAGGGTTCAAGCGTAGTCGCGCGTCAGAAACTGATCCCGCGTGGTGTAAAACATAAGAAAGGTTTGGTCCCGATTCATAAATTCGCGGCAGTCCGTATGGACCCGGGCAGCGACGGTGCGCGAAGCGATATTGCGAGGATCCACGATAGAACAGATGATCGGTGCCGTCGTCTGGTGGAATCCGTAGGTCAGACATGCTCGCGCCGCCTCAGCGGCATACCCCTGCCCCCGTGACTTCTCAACCACATGGTAGCCGATTTCTAGCTGGCGTGCGCCCTCAGCCTCCTGGTAGGTGAGACCGCAATCGCCGATGAAGGCCCCCGTGTCCTTTCGTTCGATGGCCCACAGCCCCATGCCGTAGTCCCGGTAATTGCGGAGGTTCCATTCAATCCACTGGCGCACGTTTGCGCGCTCCGTCATTTGGGGATAAAACATCAAGGCATAAGGATCCGCAAACGTCTTGCACAGAGCGTTTTCGTCGTTCAATGTGTACAGACGCAATCGTAGGCGCCTGGTGGTGACGATGACACCAGTAGTCATGTCCGCCCTCCTCGGGGGTTCGTGAGCACTCTCCTAGCACAGCATGGTCGTCAAGGGCCACCGTAAGGTGTGGAATATGTTAATGACAAACATTCTGCTAAATAGTTCTCGCCCCCGAGTGTCCATCAGTAGCTGTGTGAAGCTTTATCGCGCCCCTGAACATCTTGGGTTCAGCGCACCTTCCCGACAACAGTCAATTGTGCAGCTCGTCTTCTAGCCTTCTAGCACCAGAAAAAGAAGACCTGACGAATGTTGGCGGCTTGTGGGTTAGCCAGATGCTGCCTCATCACCCGACGCGACCCTTGCGATGCCCGTCCGTCAGAGGATCATCGTGCCTGGTCAATGTCGGCATTCACCCGAACCTGTGCAACAAATCGGCGAACCTCATTGGGCGTCCGCAAAATGATCGTCGTCTTTTCGTCGATGACAGTTTTGAGTTTTTGAAGAATTCCTGGTCGTATGTCCTTGTTGTAACGCCAAACCCACCCAATGAATTCCCAGTCTAACTTTTCAGGACACCCCGCATTCATGTCCGGTCGGGCTTTATGATGATATTGCAGGCGTCTTTTAAGGACTCGGTACATGGCAATCCAACGCGGCAAGTCGAGAAAAATAATCGTATCCGCCTCGGCCATTCGGATATCGATGGTTCCCCCGTAGTTCCCATCGATAATCCACTGATCCTGGTTAACGAGAACTTTCTGACGTGCGTGCCATTCTTCCCGAGGAGTGGGAACCCAACCCGGCTTCCAATACAATGCATCCAAATGAAATACGGGTATTTTTGTCATTTCGCCGAGTTTTCGAGCCAGCGTGGACTTACCTGAACCACCACAGCCAACGATGATAATTTTGCGCACGGGCATCCTCCACAAGAGTCGCGGTTCACAAGGCCAGATCTCAGTGTACCACTACGCTTACCGATTCCCGATGTAAAGTGTCGCAGCCTCGTTTGCCTCAATATTTTGCTCATCAACTGAAGGTCCAAGGACGGCTACGGGCTGAATGCGTTCTCGCCCCCTTCTACTCACGAACAAAAAAGCAATCGGTGCACTACTCACTTTTCGATAGACTTCTTCGGCGCTTGATTGCGAATTCTGATCTGGTTATGTACTCGGGGTTCGTGTAGCAACCGCGCCAAAAACCGGAATAAGCTCGAACCCCTTATCCCAGACTGACTTCCAAAAATGGGTGGTGACACCCATCGGCTCGGATCCGGAGATTATTCATCGAAAATAGCGCACCGAAGGAGCAGCAACGGCCTATCGTGGCCATTTTGCAATTCGATTTGCTCCTTATTCCGGTTTTTCGTTCCAATGATACACAACCCCAAGATCAGCACTGGCGTACTCGGACCAGCTGATACCACCTTTGCTAATGCAGAAATGCATCCATTAGTATCGCCCAATCCCAGCGTTTCTGGAAAATACGTGCATCGAGACGAATTGACTCCTACCGAAGTAGCAGCGATTTAGTTTGTCTCGGTGTCTTACGACGACGCCGGGACAAAAAGACACAAAAAGCGGAGCTTGTCTTGTGTATACGCGAGAGGAGTCTGCGGTTCTCCCATTGAGCAGCGCGCGTACGAACCAAAAGACGGGGCAGGCCCGCTACGAAGTACTACCCCGTCATAGATGCTTGACACTTTATAATTTAATGATACACTGTTATTGGGGATCGGAATTGTTCCGGTCGGCGGGGGCGGCTACGGCAGCCCCGTTTATTTTTTGGCTATTTGCAATCTAAGGTGGGATCGTCCGCCGTGGTACCGCAAAGAATTCCGCCCGCTTTCCCAGGATTCGCTAAATAGCTCATGGGCAAAACCTGGTGGGAAAGCGCTGCGGAATGCATGGCCGGCAGCGGTCCCTCTTTTCTGCCCTGACGCGGGCGTTTCGGCGTTTGCGGCGGCCTTCTACGTCATCGGTCCATGCGCTACGGGTGCGACCCGGTTGGAGTCTTCGGAAGGTCTTTCGTGCCCACCGCACAGGCTCGCCATCCGCGCCCGCCGAGTCGATTCCAACTTGGGTTCCGTTTAGCGAAAAAAGCTGGGGTACCAGAAACGGGTGCTTTCCCACCGCATATTGCACAAAGCCTTTTTTAAAAGATTTTTAATCCCTTTGACAAATAGTCTGGATAGCTATACAGTTTTGGCTCAACAATCTCAAAGGCTGGGGTTTTATGTTGATAGCGAACAAACTGAAAAACGGGATAAACAATTAAATCAGCAACTTCTAAGGCACCGAAAGATGTCTTGCCTTCATCCCACTCTGCCCATTTTGATACCCAGTATATCCCTTTGATACAATCGAATTGTCGTGGGTTATCTCTTAACAACTTAACCATATTGGTTAACACGATGGCATCTTCGAATTCTCCACGCGCTTCCAAAACCACCACACCTGATTCTTTACGGGTGCGTAGATATTGAGCATACCGTTCTAAAAGAAAATGCATTGCCAAACTATATGGCTGATCTTTAAATGGCAATGTTATCGTCGGCATCACACCTTCAAGACTGCGCAAATTCAACACGGAGGCATACGCCACGAAATGTATTGATAGCAACATATCCGAAATGGCATTGTACAAGTTTGGCAGATCCACAACGCGGGTAGCAAACGGGCCAATCTGTCGGCGAATATCACGGGAATGCAATACCACACGTCGTAGCCCTTTTGGGTAGTTGAAAAATCCCCCAGGTGGCCAAAATCGAGATTTCAAGTCCATCATCGCAGGTTTTAACTCTTCAAAATAACTCTGTCGATCAATCATGACTCCTGCTAGCGCAAAATACTGCGGTTGTTTTCTCCATTCCGCTAAAGATTTTTCTCTACGAGGAATGGAGGCGGTACCGCTTTCATCAACAAATAATGCATAGTTTACATGGTTAGGCCACGTTTTTAACCACACAGGCTTATCCCACCATAGGTTATCCATGGTCTACCATCTCCTTGATTTCGCTCGTGATGCCTATCGTCCTATCGCATTTCGACAGGCGACTCCGAGTCGGGTTTCCCCGGCGTACCCGCCGGGGAAGATCCGGAAATACGGCTTGACGATTTCCTCATGGCGCAGGTGGCGAGATGACACCGCGAGACGCAGCGGCCATACGTTCGTTATGGTGCGAACGTCGTCAGGGACGGGCCCAGCCGGGGCAGGACCGGCCGCCATGAGTTTTTTCTTCACATGCGCGTCGTTCAATGGCGGGACAGCGGACTCCAAATCCGCCAATGGGGGTTCGACTCCCCCCGCGTGTGCCACTTTTGCCCATCTCGCCGAGACGGTCTGAACGTCCCGCGGCAGACGGAAAGCGCTGGCGCATCAACCATTCGTCTTCTCGGGCACGTTGCCCAGTTCTCACCATTTTGCCCATCTCGCTCAACAGGCCAGAGCACGGTTCTCGTAAAACCGGGGATCCGCGTTCAAATCGCGGGGTGGGCTCCACTTTTTCTCCGATTTTTCCTCATTGCAAGCATAAATCGTCCAACAAGCAAAAGATCAAAAACCGAAACGATCCCGGCCTAACCGATAAAGCATCCGTCCGGTCCCACACCCAAGGTGCTCACCACGCGCTCGGGATCCTTCGCGCCGATAATCCACGTTCCAAACGCCGTGCCCGTGAAACAGATCTTGATTCCTCGCTGAGTCCTGTAGTGCACCATAGCAAAGATCTTCTCGTCCGACGATAGAAACGTCCCCATCGCGATGAAGCCAGGAATGCGCGTGCCGGGAAACTTCAGACCATGCACCGCACGAATCGCGTTTTCCAAAATGGTGACCGATCGCACGGCCGAAATCGGAACCCGGAGATCGCCATGAAGACTCTCCACGGTTTCTATGAGCGTCAACCGCAACACCAACGTGTCCCCTTGTCGCATCAGCGTAGCCACCGGAATTCCTCCCTTCAAGCGGCATCGTTTTGGACTCGTTCCCATTCTACCAGACGCTTTCCATATCCCCGGAGATTTTCTATTCCAAGAGACGCTCTCTGCGCTAAGCCCTGGAGAGAAATCGCTTCGGACTCCCGACCTGGTTCTTGACCCCAACCTGACCCACGATGGCGTCGCTATGCCACCCGCCCGCCGGGACGGCAGGCGCTGAAGCCTTCTGTGATTTTCTCTTTTGGGGGCGAACTAGATTCGACGGGGATCCCGATCCCCGAAGGATGCGCGTCAAGTTGAGGATTCTCGTGAACCATCCTCCGCCCTAACCGGCAACGCTTCTTCGTCTGACCTCGCTCTCGTCGCCTAACTTCGACGAGCGTGGCCGGGAAAGCCCCTGGCCTCTCCCACTGCCACGCACTCGCCCAGCTTACCTCGGTTAAAGTCGGTTGCTTCCTTTCAGGGAACCGAGGGACACCCCACGAAGCCCAGGCCGTCGTCTCCTGGATGACCTCGACGACGATTCCCTTTTCGGTCATCCTACACGCGTAGAGTCCTTCGGGAATTGATCTTCGGACGGGACGGGCAGCACGTCCCCGCCTCCACCACTTTGCTAACGACAGGGTTTACGCGTTATTTGCGCCACCCAAAGACGGGATATCTTTTGCTGGCCACGCCCGTTCCCCACCGG
>JAKAAL010000363.1 GCA_021802375.1 Bacillota bacterium
GCGTTGGCAAGTGGTGCGGGCCGTTAAGGCGCAGTGGACACCGATCCAGTTAGCCGAAGAACTGAGCAAGCGTTGGGGCAAAGCGGGCGCGGACTGGAACCGGATTGCCGTCCTGCGACGTGAGTTGCCGGGTAAAAGCTTCCACACCGGCTGGCGAATAATCCCCAAACAACAAGAGCATCTGTTCCGGGTAGTCAATCGAAAATAAGCCTCGGTTATAATCTATGAGGCTAATCCAAAGATCCGTGAGCGCGAGACTCCGCTGGAACAGCGAGCCCCGGCCATACGCCAGCCGATTGATTTCCACACTCGGGAAGATCTGGGCCACATTCAACTGCTCTGCCGTCCACGCAGCCGTAATCACGCCATCAATTTCCTGGACCCACGCCGCCTTCGTGAGATCAAAACCGACTTCATAGGACAGCGACTCGGCCGCGACATCCCACATATCTGGCCCCCACTGGTTCTCTTCGCCTCGATGCTCTTCAATCCACGCATAGAGCACCCGCACAATCGGTTTGACACTATCAGCGGCCACCAGATGGTATTGGCGGGGCAGTCCTTGGCGATCCGGAAAGATGACCATCGCGCGTCGATCCAGAATCAATTCCTCTTCCGTAGCCGTCGTCGCCACATCGGTAAACCCCACCGGATGAATCTCCGGCGTGGGATGATCAATAATCGCCGCCACTTCCGCACAACGCCGTTTAATCTCCGCCGTCTCCTGGAACCGGGGATTATCGGCATCCCGGTGACGCACGGTCCACCCCACGCGGGTATCATTATCCCCCGGCACATACCGGGCCACACTCCGCACTTGCTGCTGACGACGGGCCACGATAATTTGATCGATTTGCGACTCGTAATAGGCGTCCCGCAGATAGCGGAAACTCGGCTCATCGGGCGGTTTTTCCTGCGCTCCCATTTGGTTGTAGCGTTCAGCACGGCCCATTTGGGAGAAAAACTTGCCTCGGGCCTCCCGCTCAGCAGACTGGGCCATCTGCAATCGGCTTTTCGCCAGCGCTTCAGGTAACAATAATCCGGTATGGGGATCAATCAACATGCCTGTCCACGAACCGTCATCAGGCATCACATCAACCCCCTTCCGAATAATATGTCACCCAATGTTCATCTAGGCATCCCACCCCAGAGTTCTCGGCACGAAAGGCCCTTCCTAATCCAACGTGGTTTTACGCGGCTTCGGCATCTCTGGCACTCCCGGCTTCGCCCAGCGACAGGCCGGGCAGAGCATCCGCCGCCCCACTTCTCGCGTCGCCGTGACCAAATGCGCCGGGTTCCGCGGCAACACCGGAAAAATTTGCGGTTCCGTCCCCGTCAATTCCAAGAAACGTAATCCCGTCTGATCTTCTTGACATTGCGTACAGGTAAAAGCCTCCGGTCGATCTAGTGGTTGCCAGACCACCCAAGGATTCTCATCATGCCGGATCGGCACCCCCTGCGGTTGTAAAACTGGCAGCGTGCCCGTCAACGGTCTCGGCATCCTGACCCCTCTTTTCATTTTTATACACTCAACGCCGATAGAATCCCGTGATTTTTGATACCTTTATTCATTCTTTCTGCATAGTCAAATCTTTCTCCGTTTTATCCACCCAGCGCGGCATCCGCGCGGCGCGTGATCCTCCCAGACTCTTCGCCAACTCCAACAGCTTCGCAATCTCTTCCGGGGTGCCTTCCACCACTTGCCCCTGAATAACCGTTTTCATAGTGCTTTCCCCTCCTCATCAAAGAACTTCCGCACCCGCGCCACACTGATCGCCATACTCAGGCAATCCAGTCGATCATCATGGGCCGAGGCGGGATATTGCGTGGCCTGTTCAAACAAGGGCCAGTGCTTGGCATGCACTTTGACGCCAATTTCCGGCACGAGAGTTCCCGGCTCCGTCTCCGTCGCGGCCCGTAATAACAGTTGCCCGGCCTCCGCATACGGCGACAGGGCCACAATGCGCCGTTTCACTTTCCCCCCATCACTGGTATGCGTCAAGGGGCGAATCGGGGACAGCATCTCCCGGCGCACATGCTGGACGAGTGCCATCTGATACGCATTCGCCTCAATCCCCAACGTGCGCGGCAACCAATCCCGATCCAAGTCCTTCAAATGTTGCGCTTGACTGGGGAAGTCCAGATGGCCATTCCAGAAGTCCAACACTAGCACATGGCGATCCGGCGTCAGCCCAATCACGGTCGTGACAAATTCATCCGATCCCTGCAAGGCGGGGTCGCACGCCGCATAAATCTCCAGCGGATCGTCGTGATACCACCATTGTCCTGTTGGCTCGTCATAATGCACATCGGCGGCGATATACCACCGCCACCAAGCGGGTTTGAACACTTGCGTTGCGGGATCCAACGGTTCGTTCAGATACTCTTGCGCAAAAGCCAAGGACCCAATCTTCGCCCGTTGGGCTTCCAAGGCGTCGCGACTCCAGCGGTCAGGCCACAAGGACGTATCATCGGCTTGAATCGCGCGGTAAATGTGCGTATGATACACATCCGATCGTTGCAATAAATTGGCGAGCAGACTATCGTGATGCAGAATCGTCCCAATCATAATGGTCTGGCCGATGCCTGGATCCGCCAGCGGTTCGACGGCCCGATACCACCAATTGCGCAATTTGAGTCGTTGCTCCGGCGTCGCCACATGCTCATCAATCTCCAAATCATCGGCAATCGTCAAATCTGGGCGATATGCCCGACTGCGCAAGCCCCGCACACTGGCTCCGGCTCCCCGTGCCACCACCCGCACCGTCTCCTGTGCCACCGGATGGCCGAGCCGATCCGTGACAATCTGGCCCTGCGCGTCTCGTTGTGGATGCGCAATGAGGAGATCATGCGTCCGCCATTGCAACCCGTAATCTTCCCCGCATAATGGGCCAAAATCGTCCCGCAACGCTTCATTCTGCTCAATCTCTTTCTTAATCGCATCGGCAAACAGTTCGGCCTGTGTGCCGCTGCTCGATAAAATCACAATAAAGCGTTTGCGCCGAAAAACCGCACACCATAAGGGATAGAGAAAGCTGAAGAGGGTGCTCTTGGCGTGGTTTCGCGGGGCGGCCAAAATCGTCCCGCGGCCCGTCCGTTCTCCCGCTAACACCATCTCCATAATCTCCCGATGAAAGGGCGGCGTCTCACTGCGAAAATACTCCGGCACATACAAATGCCCAAATACAAACGGATCAGCCGCCGCCGCCTGAATCCGGCGTTGGCGCTGAATCTCCTGCACCACCGTCTGCTGCGTTGCGGGGTTGAGTTGTCCCCATTGGGCCAAAACCGAGGGCGGCAAGGAGAGCGTTGGCTCCGGCGGTATCGACGCCATGCTGCACCTCCATCTGTCCTCCATGCTCAATCTTATCCGTGGGTTTGAGACCCCCCCGATCTAACATGTCTTTAATTGCCGCCAAGCGGACAGGCTCCGACTCGGCGTTTTGCGCCAAGTCCAATTCCCGTAAAAAGTTCCGATAATTTTCTGACGCATATAACGCTAACACATCTTTTTGCGCATCTTCGACAAATGCGGCAATCTTAGCATTCCTTAACATCCGTGAGGCCACCGCCGCCAAGGAGTTATCATCCCCGTGATAGCCAGCCTGTCGTGCGGCTTTGGTGGCATTCCCCGATTGCACATATAATTGTACAAACCGAATTTGCCGCGGCGTCAGTGCTTTTGCCATCGTCCATCATCTCATTTCATCCTATTGCCTGAATGGGTATGCACTCAGAAAACCGCATACGATTGCCTAAAGCAAGGGCGTTAGCATGGGCACTACATTCACGAGGGTTCCTCCACAGGTTTGGCCCCGTTAACTCGATACTGAAGGGCTCGATAAGATACATCCACAGACTCCCCCCCGCCCGCCAATCGTCACAGAAGCGCGGCCCCTGGACGGGAGGAGAATAGAAATCAGGATAAAGCTGCGGCCAGCGTACTCTGTGTCGAGAGGCTTCCGGCAGCCGCTCTTGGATGGCTTGATACGCTGCCAACTCTTCCGGTGTCCCTTCTAGCGATCCATTCGGATGTACTATCATTAGCGTTTCCCTCCATGCCGGGGCTTCCGATAAATCGTCGCGCCGTTCGGTTCCTCTTCCATGACGCGCCGCGCGGTCTCATCTTCCAATTGCGTGCGCAAGCCTTCCCACCCACACACGCAGCGCACAGTCGCCTGCCAAGGATACAGATCCCGCCCACAGCTGGGACACGGCCATGCCAAAGCGTGGTCTCCAGCCATCACTTGCGCCCCGGTAATCCGGTGGCCATTCCGGCAGGTACCCGTGTGATCCACCAAATCCAGCCACGCTTTCTTGCGGCATACGGGACACGGCACCGTGGTAATCAAAATGCGCGGCGGGTATTTCTCGCAAACCGCTCGCGTTAAGGAATCATCCCAAGGATTCATGATAGCCTCCAACAAAAAATCGTGCGACCCGTCCGGCCACACGATGACACTCTACAGTATACCAGAGCGTTTCGCGTGTGTCGAATCCTTTTACCATCCTTTTACCGTCCTTTTACCGCCTATTTTCCTCCCATGCTTTCGCCCGCTAAAGTTTTGCCATCCGATCCCCGATACCACAGCGACTCCAAATCCGCTAACAACTCATCTTCATACCGCATGACCTTTTTGACCGAATCGGGCACATAGCCATGAAACCGATCCCCTGCCGCCAAAAAATCACGCGCCACCTGCTCATACGTCCCCCGGTCCCACCAGCGCCATTGCACAAAGCTTTGTTGCACATCCGTTAACGGCATCCACCAATCCCAAAACTGCGTCAACCGATCCGCGACCTCTTGAATCGCGGCATCCAATTGCCCTTGTTGAACAGCCAGCCGTTCCCGAATCGTTTCCCGGCTGATCACAATGCGCAGAGTCGGATTACTGATCATGCCGACTTGTGCATGCGGCATCCCGTCAATGCGGGCACTCGCCACACTATCCCGCGGCAGGTTCGCCTGTTGCCCTTGATAGTATTCTTGCCGTGTCAATTCCAGAAACAACCGATGTTCATGCGGATAGGCTTGCAGCCGTGCCACGAGTTGCCGCCGATGGCGGATCTGAGGGGTCATCGAACATTCTCCTTTCTCAATACAAAACGGCCATCCCGACACTCCCGGAGGAGTATCCGAATGGCCGTGTCTGATACACTAGCCCATCTTACGACATATCAACTTGTCACCTTAAGCTGCGATAAACTATCTAAACAAAGGCCATCACAGAAACTCAATGAAATTGAATGTGTCACAGAAACGTAATTTAAATTGATAAAGGTTGTCATCGTAAAGAAAAGTAACGAAGCATAACTGAACCCATCACCTTAATGAAATGGAACAAAGCTAGTCATTATACGAGTGAGAGAACGGCTCTCAGCTCA
>JAKAAL010000003.1 GCA_021802375.1 Bacillota bacterium
CGCCGAAGGCGTGCAGAAAGGTTTCGAGATAAGCAAAACCAAACCGTGCGAGGCGATCCCGGTATTCGACGACCACCATGCCGACGGGTTCGTGCCGGGCTAAGTCGAGGAGTTGGTGAAGACCGCGTCGTTTTTCGTTTAATCCGCTCGAGACATCGGTAAGAGCAGCCACCACCGTCCATCGCTGCTCCGCAGCGAACGCGGTTAACCGCCCGAGTTGACGATCCAAGTTCCCCGCGTCCCCTTTACTAAAAGAGGACGACGGCCGTCAGATGGCATCGTCGTCCTCGAGGTTAGGTTATGCACCCGGGGCGGCCTTGCGCGTGCCGGGAGCCTGCCAGGATTTAGCCGCCCACGGATCAATCAAAGCCTCCGGATCCACCGTCAATGCGTCGGCGCCGGCCACCGTCGGCTCCACCACCTCGGGCGTCCAAATCGGCGGTAACGCGTTGGGCCGCTCAGCCATTTTCAGAGGTGGGGGAAGTGTCCGGGCCTGTTGGGCTTGGGGCCAATCCTTCCAAAACCGCAGCGGCAGTTTCGCCGGAAGTTCCCCCGCTTGCAACACCAGGGCGTGGTCGGACCGCCAGCGCAGCACCTCATCGGGGGTGAGGAGCGCCCGACCCGTGAAATTGGCATTCTCTGACCATTGCCGCGACCCACTTTGCCAACTCTGGCCGCGACTGGTGGTTTCGATGGTGGTTTGTCCCGCCTTATCAGACACAATACGCGCCGTTTCCACCTCGTTGGAACTGAGATACACCAGGGTATTACACGAATTGATCATGGTCCGCGCTGCTGATTGGCCATAGACGCTCTCGAGTTGCGAGAAGGCCTGGAGGGTCAGGGTCACGTGAATCCCCCGGCCTCGGGAGACCGTAATGGCCTTTTCGAAGTCGGGGATTTTGGGCAGGTTGCCAAATTCATCCAGCACCATGTGCACCGGAACCTTGAGCCGTCCGCCGGGCTGCCGGGCCGAGTCGCTGGCGAGTTGTTGGAGCAGTTGCGTGACAAAGAGCGCCACCAAGGGGTAGTAGGTACTACTATCATCGGGCACCACAATAAAGAGGGCCGTACGCGGAGCCAAAAGCGTAGCGGGATCGAGCTCCGAGGTCCCCGTGAGCCGCGCGATATTGCGATCCGCAAAGAGGCTTAAGGACACCGCTACCACACTCATCTGGTTTTGCCGTGTTTCGGCGGATCCGGTCAAGAGCGGCCCGTAGGCTTGCCGCGCTGGGTGATCCAGCGGAAGCGCCGTCATGAGGGCGTCCAATTGCCCGGCGGCTTGAGTCAGGACCTGGTACATGGTCGTGACGTGCCGCGCCGCTGGCGGGGCCTGGTCGGCGACATAGAGCGCCAACGCCGCGCCAATCGCGCGCGCACTTTGCGCCCAAAAGGCCCCATTATCGCCGCCCGGTGCGCCTTGACTGGCCACAATGTTCGCCAAGTCGTTGGCCATCTTGGTCGCTTCGGACCACCGTCCGGCTTCAATGGCCTGGCTGATGGGCGTCAAGGGATTCCATGTCACGGACTGATCCGGAAAGCGGAGATCGAACGTCAAGACGTTATAGCCTTGGTCTACCAGATAGCCGCCTATCGCCTGCTTGAGCTCGCCTTTAGGGTCGGTAATCACCAGGTTTTCCCCCGCTTCCGCGATGACCGCGAGCGACGGCAGGATCACCTTGAGACTCTTGCCGGCCCCGGGTGCGCCGACGAGCAAATTGTGCCCATCCCGATCCAAGATCCAGGCCGATCGGACGGGGCCTTTCGTCGACGTGGTGCCGGCCACGAGACCAGCGGGATTGCCCCTGCGGGCCCCCCAATGCCATGCCGCCAGGGATCGGGTCAAGTCTTTCGTGGTGCGCCAGGTCGCCGAGCCAAAGGCATGGCGGTTGTGCCCGGCGGATCCCGTTCCATCCTTGCTGAGCGTCCAACCCCAATAGCCAGCGCCGCCGAGTAGGGCAACCGCCACGAGTCCATACGTATGCCGCCAGGTGGCATGTTGAGCCAACAGCGCCCACGCCGTCCAAGGCATCGCTGTCGGATGGCCTGCCGCTTGCACTACAACGACGACTGAGGGAACAGCCACCAGATCAAGAATGACCGCCAGCACCCCGAGCACCCGGACCGTTTCGGGAATGCGTTGCCAGATGCTTTGTACCACACCCTTTAGGGCCATCATCGGCGTAGCGTTCCATCGGGGAAGAAGTCTGGATCATCGTCCGGATAGTATCCGTTGATGAGCACGCGCGCCCCGGGCGGCACGTCTATGGGTGCTAGGAGCGGCCCACCGAGATGAAGGCGCCGAGCCCGTTGGTAGAGCCGCATGGTGGGCGTCAGGGTCCAATCGGGTGCTAAAGTTCCGGGCCACGTGAATTCACGCGGGTCTTTGGGACCGGCCGGGCTACTAAACGTATTATGGATCGGGTCCGGCGCCATCCAGAGCGGCCCTTGCCCATAGCGCACTCGGAGCGCCGCGACCGCCTGCCATTCCTCCTCTGTCTGAATCCCGGTTGCCACGACGGGGATGCGCGAGTCCAAGGCCTGCAAGAAATCAGCCAAGGCGCCGAATCGTTCATCATTGCCCGGTACGCGATCCATGCGCCCGGTCAACCCGGCCGACACCGAGGGATCTAAATGCAGCATCGTAAAGGGTCCGTCGTTGAGGGACTCGGCCAATTCGACGGACAAGCCACTCCGGCCCACATGCGACGCGGCCAAGATCGGGCGATCCCCATAGAGTTGCTTGGCACGTTGAATGGCGGCAATCTCCTCCCACACGGCGGGATCGGCGGGTTCGTCGACCGGAAGCATGTAAACGAGGTTCAAGGCTTGTTCTTGCGCGTTCCATAAATCGAGGATTTCGGCGATGCGCAACTGAGGGCGCACATGGGGATGCAAGGCGATATGCCAGCGAGGCACTACCCCGAGTGTGTCGGCCATGGCCGACAGGACGAGTTCCAGCGTACTTTGTATCTGTTCACCCTGATCGCTGGCCATGACTGCGTTCCACCATTGGTTGGAATCAGCGCCAGACTTGGGAATCAGGTGAATCTCCCCCCCCACAACCTTGGTTGCGACATTGGGGTTGTTGTGGGGCGTGGGCTGCACAATCGGCTCCCACGCGATGACAAACGGGACGCGATCTTTCTTCAATTCCGTTGCAATGTCAATCTCCATCCAGCACAAGCCTCCTTTTCGCGGTCCGATCCGTGAGGGATCGGCCGGTAAACCGTGTGGGTCTCCCAGCAAACATTCGCCGGAGCTTAGTGCGTCACCTCCTTTCTTTGAAGCCGTATGGGTCAGCATTCAGCGATCCATACGGCGTTTATTTCATGCACCGCCTACCGTCACTAAAGGCATGTCCGCCCATGACTTGTCGGTGTCAGGCGATTCAATGGCGCGGAACACGCCCTGTTGTCGAAAATACTCCACCTCTTCCGGCTTGGTGGTGATCCACGGATAGAGAAGCGGCGGAATATACATCTTGAGATACGCCCGCCGCGTACCGGTGGACGGATCCCCAATGATGAGAATCCCTTGACCGTGCTTGGCGTCCTTCATGGCGCGCCCTTCGGAGGGTGTCATGCCCAAGGTGCGCATGATAAGATCGATATCAGCATCACTGTCATTACGCATCAGAAGCTTAAATCCCGCGTTCTCCATACAATAGCGCGCATCCGCCAGGCCAGGCACTTTAAGGCCGGTGGCCGGGTCGCCCATAATATCCACGATCCCTTGTGTTAAGAGCGCAACCCGCCCACCCTGTTTGCCCGCCATCCGGAAGAGCTGTGAAACAAACTTAGCGGTGTCCTCCCGTTGGAACATCACATGACCTTCATCCACAATCACGAACGTGCGCCGCCGGGATTGGGCCAGCCTCCAGCGGATGTACTCCGAAATCATGGCATAAGCCACCGCTTGATGTTGCTTCCCCGAGGAGCCTTGGATCAAGTTGTGGACGTTGAAGACGACCAATTGCTTGGTCATATCGACCGTCGTAGAGCCCGCAAACATATTGAACATCCCGGTGACAAATGGTTTAATCCGTAACGCCAGGGAGGTGAGCGAAGGCTCACGGCTGAGCGCTTCCCACACCTCGGTCAACGTCGGGGCCGCCTTCGCTTGCGGAATCAGGGATGACCCGCCGGGATCGCGCACCGTGGCCCATTCCGCCATGCCGGATCCCACCGGACTGACGGGCATGCCTGCGTTCGCAAAGCATTGCGTGAGCACCTCTTCAGCCGCCGCCTGTTCTTCGGGCGACAACCCATCTTGGGAGGCCATGAGACCTAAGAGCTCCGCTGCAAAGGCGATCTTGGCGCGAATGGGGGAGCGCATCGAATCATCGATCCGATCCATGGAGGCGGGCATCATGATTTCGAGCGGGTTGATGCCGTCAGCGGATCCGGGGCCAAATTGGGCGTATGTGCCTCCCAGCCATCGCGTCCAGCGTTCATAGTCAATAGGCGGTGACGGATCAATGACGATGACCTGTTCGTCGGGCCGGAAGAGCGCTTGGGTCGCCAACACCTTCATGGCGGCTGACTTACCCGATCGAGTTTTAGCTACGACGACCATGTGCTTCGCCTGGAATCGATGGGGGTCGAGCACGACCAAATTTCCGGTGGACTCATTCTCTCCCCAGACGTCTCCGACGGGATCTAAGACCTCGCCGGCACTAAATGGAAATGTGGTCGCCATGGCTACCGTAGGAATCCCGCGAGTCGGGAGATTGCGCAAGGGTGGTCGCGTCCCGAGAGGCATCGTCGCCCGAAACCCATGACTTTCTTCGAGATACAAGGGGAAGAGTTTGACTTGATACCCCGCCGCTTTTTGCATGAGCCGCGTGACGGATTCTTGCAAACGATCCAGACGATCCGCCATCACCGTTACCATGAGCGTGGTGAGGAACATGCGTTGGCGTCCTCGCCCAATTTCCTGACGCAAGAACTCGATGGCCTCACTCCCAAGCTCGATGTCGAGGTCTTCTCGCAAACCCCGCTTGTGGGACCAACGTGTCTCCGCATCCAGCTGCACTTGGCGACGCCGCAGGTCCGCCATCACCCGAGACGACATCAAGGATTCAATGTGAAAACTAACACGGCGCCGGACCCCGGGCTCTTCAAACGTGTACAACCATTCCAACCAACCGCTGTGGGCTTGTTCCGGCCAGGTGCGCGCGACTAAAGTCGCGACAAACACGCCGCCGAGATCGAGGTGGCCAGGCTTTTCCAGCACCACGGCGGGCTCTAAGACATCCCGTAACGTCGGCATGGCGTGTCGAAGACCAGATTCCGTAGTGTCCCCCTCGCGTCGACCCCGCTTATTCTTTCCTTTGGGCACGTCGGGAAGGTGCGCCTTGTCAGCGCGCTCCGAGGCATCGAAATGCGCGCGTACCTCGTGCGTCCAGCCGCCTAAAACGGTCTCCAAGGGGACCGGGTTACTCCCGTAAGCTGTTTGGAGAATCACGCCGAGTCGCTCGGCATCGCACTGTTTGGCCGCAAATCCATTATCCGACAGCAGGGTCAGCATTTCGGCCGCTTGTTCGCGGCAATCGTCCGCTGTCTTGCCGGTCACCGTGATGATCGTGACATGGCTGAGCAACGTTTCCGATAACCGATCAGCGACCCCATTCCACGCGCCCGCTAATTGCCCGAGAGCCGATTCGGCCCCAGCGCGCGTCGTGGCTTCTGTAAAATAGTCTTGCAAAGGGGATAAGTTGGTCGGTTCCACCAAGCGGGTTACTTGAATTCGACGCCCATCGCGAAGGCCCGTCAATACGCGCCCGTAAGCCTCAATGCGCAAGTCTTGTTCATCCATCGTGAGGAGCGTAAAGGCTTCTCCTTCGACTTCAAGTAACGCCGCATAGGTGCCATCCTTGCGTTTGACAACATCGCCTTCAATAGCGGACACGTCCACCAGGGCCTCGACGGCGAGCCGTTGGGTCCCAGCAGGTAATTTGGTAGACGCTTTAGCCGGGGAAGATTTGCGTGTAAACATGACATCAGTCCTCCTAACCAAAATTTAGAGACCCTAACCCTTGCGTCGCGGTCGGTTCCGTTTTGCAGCATCCGGCCACACCAAGAGCGCTTTGTCATGCACCCGTTGGCGCGCGTTGTCATACGTCTTGTAGGACATTCCCAAACGCTTATGACCTTCAGCGGGAGCCATTCCTTGGAGTAAGCACCAGAGTACTTGACGTTCACGCCGGGACAAACGTTGTACCAGCGCATCAAATCGCTCCGAATAGGATTCACGTTCCGCGAGAATCCGTTGGGGATCGTACGTCACATCCATCGCCCCCGGATCGTCACTGATCTGGAACGGATCCGGCGAAATGGCGTCGTGTAACATTTTGTGCTTAACGCGATAGATCGACTTGGCAAAATCGGTCACACGCCGTTCCATGACCCGCCGGGCAAAAGCGCGAAACGGCACGCCTGTCTGGGGCTGGAAGCGGCGTGCCGCTTCCCAGAGTGCCACCGCTGCTGTTTGGGCGACGTCGTCTTCTTCCACTCCGGGCAGCCCATTCCATTGCCACGCCAGATGACGAATCCAATGCCGCCATCGAGTCAGTAAATCGGCGAATGCGTCATCCTCGCCGATTTGCACCCGTGACACTAAGGACCAGTCGGCTTGATCGCGCGAGTCCATCTGCAATGATGCCTGGAGTTCTCGTTCAGCAAGGGCCATGCGCCCCACCTCCTTGGTTAATCGGTTGCCAGCATTGATAGGAACCCGGCCCGTGACCTGTCACTTGCCATCCCGCTTGTTGCAGGCGAGTATCGAGTGCTGGGTTTATCGGCCACAAGACCGCCACGACGTGATGGGTGACCAGCCATGCCTTGACCGGCAATTGTCCGGTCGCACGTGCGGCATCGCGGTTGTAGGCACGCCGATTCGCATCCCACACCTGCATCCGGTTATCGAGCCATGCCGGGCGCTCCGTTGCCAAGGTAAACACCCCGCCTTGTGTCAACGGGACCCAGACGTGTCCGGTCGGCAAATGCTTGGTGACCTGCTGATACCAGGCGAACTCCGGGTACGAGGCGGCCCAGGTCAGGGATGCACTGCCCCACGCCGATCCACCCACCGCGACCGTCAACGCTAGCCCGGCCACCCATAGGCGAGGCGCGTGGAACCCGGAAGCCGATGAGAGATCTCGGCCGGATTGGCTGGCGAGGCCCGTCGTGAGAGCCCACAAGGCCAAGGGCGTATAATAGAGGGCGTGCCAAATCAGGAGCGCCGGCCCAGCCAGCAATCCGCCCCACCAGAGCGGTACGCGTCGACCACGCCAGAGGCCGTAGAGTATCCCGATCATCCCGCCCGCCGCCAACCATTCGGGCAATGCACCCAATGGCCACGGCCGGAGTTGCGCCGTGACTGATGGCCAGAGAACCGCTGGCTGAACTGCACCCGACACGTAACGCCAGACGGCGGCCATCCACGACGCGGGATCGGGGAGGGTGGCTACCGCCAGACCTACGAACGCGAGGCGGACCCCTAAGCTTTTCCAGGGTCGAGGACCCTTTTGCAGAGGCCAGAGGACCCCTAATCCCACCAAAACAGGGATGGCCCACAACACCGAAGGAGACAGCCACGCCCACCCGATCAGGACGCCCGCATACAGGGCCCGATGTGTCCAACGATCTCGGCCTTGCCGTTGGACCAAATGGCTGGCATCCCAAAGCACGAACGCCGCACCGGGCAACATCCACATGGCGGCCCAAATGGGTGCGTAGAGACTGATCGCCGCCCCACCGAGTCCTAGCACGTACCATCGCGGCGCTCGGCCTAATGCACCGATGGCCGAGGCCGACAACCCGAGGGTCACCGTCAACACCCCGGCCCACAGGGCGATCAGTCCCCCCACCCCTGCTACCTGTACCGTACCGGCAAAGAGCAATGCTGAACCCACTTCCCATCCCACGGCCCTCCATGGCCCCTGGTGACCCCACACCCACCGAAGCTGTTTCGGAAAACGGCCATGGTGCAGGATCCACTGCCCGAGATGCATTGTTTCGGGCACATCGACATTCAGGGGATGACCGACATGACCCCACCAAGCCAGCCAGAGGCTCCAGAGCAAAATGCCAAGTCCGGCCGCCCGAAGACGCTGCTGTGGTATCGACATGGGAGAGCCTCCTTGTTCGCATGTTGTCGTCCACTACACAAAAAACCCCCGAGCTCGCGAGAGCCGGGGGATCGAAGCGGATGAAATCTAACTTTAGGGTTGCGGACTGGCACGGAGAAGAATCGACCGGCGCATCCAGCCGGTCTCCCAAGCCAGGACACGGATCAACTTTCTCTAGGGGACATCGGACCGGTCCTTTAATAATGCTGGCCGACCCCACAGGAAACCTTGACCATAGGTGACGCCCAAAGCAGCTAACCCATCGGCTTCTCGTTGTTGTTCGACGCCCTCGCCGATGACGTAACCACCACGATCGCGGGCCATTTGCACCAAATCATGCACTAAGGCACGCACCACCAGATCATGCGGTATTTCTGACACCAATGACCGATCGAGTTTAAGATAGCGCCACGGCACGCGAGCTAATCGCAGAAGTTCACCATAGCCACTGCCGACGTCATCGAGCGCAACTTGCCAATCGGAGGGTACCTGATGCGGAACCCACCCGGCGGCTTCCGGTAATTCCCAAATCACGCGTGAGGCAATAGGACTATCGGCAATAGATGGCCATGACTGCGCGTCAATGGACGCAGGGTGCACATTCACGAAAATCCAACCCGTGGGTGGACAGTGAGTCAGCGCCGTTTGTCGGCAGACGGTGTCCAAGGTTCGCGCCACGTCTGATCCTGCTTGGGCAGCGCTAGCGAACACCTGCTCGGGACTCCCGGTGGAAAACCGAGCCAACGCCTCATGGCCGACCACGGCGGCGGTGTCTAACGTGACGATGGGTTGCCACATAATGGTGGGGCGTGTCATAACGATGACACCTCCTGGATTTTTGATGGTGGCCGCAAAGAGGTTTCCGGTCCGATGATCCACAACACTCCGAGCGGTTCGAGGATACTCCAGCCGACAGCCAGCATTCCGGCCACCCCCCAGCCAATCATTCCACCGTGACCTGCGATCCAAATCCCCGCGAGAATAATCGTATCGCCCACCAGCGATGCGCCTAATACACGACGCCATTGTCGAGGCTGTTGGCGCATTCGCCGCAGCATCCATCGATAGCTCGGCGATTCGTTATATGCGCCGGCGACCGTGCCAAACACGCTGAGACTTCCGAAGAGTACTAAAGCACCGATAGCCATGGCGACGACACTCATCGTGTTGCCCCAAATCCGATGCATACTATAACCAAACCCAATGAGTGCCCACACTCCCACCAACCAGAGGAGAGCCCAGAGCATCCAACCCCATATCAAAGACCAGCGACCCGAGGGACTCGGGTCCAACGAGACCGGACTCCAACGTCGGTTGGCTTGAGTCCAGATCACGCCAAAAATGATACACCCGGCGCACGTTCCAAGTGCCATGAGCAAGGGATCACGCCGCTCGAAAACCACCCAGCGCGGTAAGGCCCATCCGCCTGCCATCAACACGACATACGAGGCTAAAGTCCAGGGTATCGCGGTGGAGGCCCGACGATTCCACAGCGCAGATAATTGGGTGCTAAAACGTTCGGCTGTCTTTATCGTGGAATTTATCCGTGCCATAGTCTAAGTCCCCCGATCATCAGTAATCCCACCCATGCCCCAGGAGCCCAGGGACCGCCATAGGTCTGCCAACGAGCCGAGCGTCCCGCTTTCCACCAACGCACCGTGCCCCAGATAACACTGCCACAAAATCCAGCGGCAATCACAAGCAGCCCAAGACCGCCTAAGTATCCCATGGTAATCGCTGACCATTTGGCGTCTCCCCAGCCGACTCGGTCCGGTTGCACCCAATTTCCGAATTCGTACACCAGCCACATGCCCCCAGCCCAGAGGAGCGCAGTCCAGGCGATTTGATGCCCGAGTAGGAGGCCAATGCCGATACTCGCAGCCACAAGGCTAAGCGTATTGGGTATCACCTCGCGCCGGGCGTCAATCCATGCGGCCAGACTGGTTAAGAGCGTTAACGGAGCCCAAATCACCAGCATCACGAGCACCTCCTTGGTGGGGTTGTCTTTGTTCGAACGGCACTAGGATTTTGTGGCCGTGGACGATTGCCCGGAGGGCGTGCTGGTCGCGGGCGTTGTCGTGGCCGGCGTTGCACTGGTACTCGTGCTGGTGGTTCCAGACCCCGACCCCGATCCGGACGGCATCATGAGCGCAAACTGAGATTGACTCGGATCATCGACCAAGAGGGCCGTTTGCCCCGGGTTGGCTTGCATCAGATTGGGCAGTTCACCACCCGGGACGGCTAGAGCCGCCATAGCGGGTGCTTGCGGTGTGGTGGCCGAGCCCCCCAGTAACCCTCCAGAACTGGGAGTCCCACCGACCGGTGTGCCCTGTGCCGTGTAGAGGCCAATCACCCGAACCCCCACGGCCAATTCCTGGGGAGCCGCTGTGGTGCTTCCTCCATTGGACGGTAGACTCCACACATCGACGCGACTACCGATCGTGGTGATGGCGGAGGCGGCCGTGATGGGCACAACGTAGCGCACTTCGCCCTGTTTAAGTCCCACGGCTTGCGCCGCTGTGGTAAAGTCGGAAACCGTCAGGACGGTGCCTGCCGTTAAGTTATGTGCTGCCAAGGGCACGCCCGTCCACCGCGTAATCGTGCCGGTGGGTGGATGTTCCATCCGCACCCAGGTAATGGCCGATGCCGGGACGGAACCGAGTGCGGACACCGGATGCGTAAGCACCGCGACGGACGTAAGAGGCGGCGGCTTGACTAAAGCCACCGCGCCTCCCATCGCCGCCACGGCCCCGAGTCCGGTCAAACTGACCTTGACCCAATGCGCGTTAAAACGACGTTTTGCCATGAAATAGACACCTCACCATGTGATAGAGTTGGGTTAATACGATTGAAACTGGGCTGGGGCTTGCTGCCCCGCAATGGGCACCACCACGTCCAGATGGAGTGTGGCCGGAATCGTTAAGACGCCCCAAAGTGATACACGCATCGGGGCCGATACCGTGGCACTCAATTGATACGGCGCTTGCGTCGTGAGTTGAATATTTTGGACTTGAATCGGTCCGGCCACATCCCAACGCGGTTGATCGGCCGCCGAGAGCGTCCATGTGTATGCCGTGCCACTGGGAACCGCTTGGCTATGCGGCACTGTCGCCTGGGCGATGGCCGCCGCTTGATCCACCACACCCGCAATATTCAATAGCGGCACTTGCGATCCCCCATACGATTCGGTTTCATAGCCGCCGCCCTGACTCACGGGGGTCACCGCCCCAGACGCTAAGCCATGAGTCACCACTTGCTGAATGGTTGACCGGGTTTGTTCCACGCGCACATACCCCGTCCACGTCCCCCAAAGGGCTAACATCAACAAAAAGACGCCCAGGGACAAGAGCACCTGGGCGAATCCTTGCTGGTTCGATCGCTGCGCGATCCCGCGCTTAACCGCAAACACTGGTCGTTACCGGGGTCGATGTCGTCACACTAGGCACCCAGACTTGTTGAGTCGTAGGTACCGCGTGACAGGATTGACTACTCTGGGTCGTATATCGCGTCGAGGTGACATTCCAACAGCTATACGACGACACCGGGTGCCATCCGCAGGAATTGGTCGTGGTGCACGACGTGGTGGTTTGGGTCGTGCAGGATTCGAACGTGCTTGTGATGCAGTGCGGCCATGACGTATAGACCCCTCCTCCCGACGGAGTCCATGTCCACGTGCCGCATTGCACGCTCGTTATGGGTGTGCAGACTTGGTGGGAAACCGGCGTACAACGCTGCACCGGTGTGCACGTATACTCGTCTTGATAACGATACCCACATTGGAGGGCGGTCACTGTGGTCGGCACTTGTTTGGATACCGGGGTGCAGACTTGCTTGGTCGTGTTCACCGTGGTCCAGTGGCCCGGGGTCGTCTTCGACACCATTTTGGTCACGGTGGGACACGTCGCGGGTGTCACACACGCGGCGTTGGCGCCTCCGGCGGTGTTCGGCGTATAGAAACTCGTCGAGTTGGACGCTGCGGCGATCGGAATTTGCATCAGTGGGGCCCCCAACACCGAGACACCCACTTTTGTGGCAAGTCCCGCCGTCACCGCGCCGCCATAGGACGTGCTATTCGCGGTGTCTGCCGTAAGGTTCACCGATCCGGCGTTGATGCCGGCTCCTTTGAGAGTCTGGTACACCGCGTTTGTTGTGCCTTGGGTCCAACACCCATTTTGTTGTTCGCTCTGAGCGGCGACCTCAGCCGCTTGCGCCAACGCGGCATGCACTCGCACAATCTGGGTGGCGGCAATACCTCCCGTGAGCACCGTGGTGAAGAGAATCAACCCGCCCACCATGCCCACTCCCGTAGACAATCCCCGGGGATGACCCCGGGGTGCCCACCAGCGTTTCCACGCTTTCATCCCTTGAACCGTCCTTTCCCTTCATGTTCGGGCCGTCGCCAGTTTAAGACGAGGTGGTGCTGAGGCTAGTCACATTGCTGAAGATCCCCGTCATCCAGGGCATCCAGACGGAATGCAAGGCGGCTAAGAGACCCCCGACGATGACCACGGCTCCGATGCCCCAGCCAATGTGACTCGAGTTGGTGCCAAGCCCTTTGGCGCTCGCACGAGTCCCGATAAAGCGCCGCACAGAGCCGATGGCTGGTTTGGCCGCGTTGATAAGAGTGAACATGAATTTGCGCTCCTTTGTTGTCGAGCCTTCATCTACGAAAGCTCCAAACCCTTCGAGCCGGCGGGCTCCCCGAAGGATGTTGACACGACCCCAGGCCGCAGAGATTGCCGGTACGGCCCGGGGATACAGCACACCCTCGCATTAGGGCGTGGTCGTGGTGTTGGTGCTGAGGCTGGTCACATTGCTAAAGATCCCCGTCATCCAAGGTAACCAAACCGAGTGCAATGCGGCTAAGAGTCCGCCGACAATGACCACGGCTCCAATGCCCCAGCCAATGTGACTCGAGTTGGTGCCAAGCCCTTTGGCACTGGATCGTGCGGCGACAAAGCGGCGGGCGATGCCAGCTACCGGCTTAACAGCGTTAACGACTGTCCACATGAAGAATTCCTCCTTGATTTTTGAAAGCTCTTTCCGAGCTCTCCCTACCCTTCGAGCCGGCGGGCTCCCCGAAGGATGTTGACACGACCCCAGGCCGCAGAGATTGCCGGTACGGCCCGGGGGTGATTGCGTCGGCGCGTCGTACTACTTCGGGGCGACCTCTACGCATGACGTGAACTAATACAGCGTGAGTCCACCGCGTCGCGGGCTGGCACATACACCGTGGTCCATTCAGTAGGATTGGTCCGGTCCCGGCGTGAAACCACCTGGCCAAACATCCGCCGTTGCGTGACCTCCATGCGACGACGGGACACCACGGCGGGCAAGGTAGGGGTTAAGGCCCCTGCATAAATCCAGGCCCCAGCGGCTGACAGCGCCCGGCGTTGGGGTTCGGACAATTGATTGAACGTGGTAATGAGGAGCCCGACGTCGTCGGGGCGTTCCTGCAACCATCGCGCCCGATCCTGGTCATAGGCCGTTTGAAATCGGCGCACCGCTTCGGTGGAGGTGCCCTCGGCCGTCTTCCAACGATGCGCTTCATTCACGTGCATTTCCCATAAGCGGGACGACACCGAGCCGGAATAGCCGAGCGCGCGAAGACGGCGCGTCGCCCACCCCGGAGGACTCGGTAAGACGTATAGGGCATGAAAGCCCCGCCGTTCCCCGAAAAACTTTGCGAGGCCTTCCCATTGCACGAGCCCCATCACCGCGAACCACAGACCATACGCCAGCCAAAAATTGATGGTGATGCCAAGAGCCATGCACAAAAGTAACACGCTTCCGAATAGGACGCGGCCATGATGATGTCGCCACACGGCCGATACGATGAAACGCATGGCACTCCCCTCACTTTTCGCAAATTCTCCCGTCCCGAGTTGGGCGTCGCGCATTCATGGACACGGCGCCAGACCCCTATCCAATCCCACTCCCTACTAACAGAGCGTAGAGAAGCACGCTCATGACGCCGAACGCCGCAATCACCGGCACAATGGTGGCCATGCCGTCCAAGCGGTCGGTCAACGTCCGGGTCCCTTGTTCGCGACTGGATTTGATAAGGGTGTCGAGCGGCATCAGGGCATCGGCATCGAGCCCCTGATCCCATCCTTGTGACAACGTATCAGCCAACAAGAGATAGTTGGTGAGGCCCGTGCGTTTGGCCCACGTCTTCAGCCCCGCTTGTCGTACCCCCATTTGGAGCGCCGACAATAGACGATTGAGCTCCCCTTGGCCAATCCGCGATAGAGCAGGGCGCGTGTGAGACAGCGCCTCGGCGAGCGGCTCGCCCAGGTCGAGATAGATTCGCAACATCAACACCAGAGGAGGAAAATCGCGCATCAGAGACTTTTGCCGTGATTGAAATTGCTTTCCAATCATCCATGCGGGCCCCTTCCAAGCGGCAAGCGCCGCCAGGATGAGAGACAACCAGATATGATGTCCTAAATCAAACCCGACGAGCCCGCCACCCGCCGCTGCCATGCCATACAGCCCGAGAACCCGCCAAGAGGGGATGGACAGAATTTCTGCTTGACGTTGCGTCTTGGGATTCCATCGGGCCCGCAATCGCCGATCCATTCCCGCTAACGCCCGCTCGAACCATGGGATCGACGACTGCCAACCGATCGCTTGCGGGGGCGTCATCGCTTTCCAGACGAACAGACCTCCGAGGATTCCGGATACACCCCAAAGTCCCATGATGAGCGTGTTTGTGGATAGCACCATTTAAACCGCCTCCGCTTGCCGACTGACCCGATTTTGGAGATAACCGGCCCCGGCAATCATCCAGGCTCCAATGCCCGTGGTCCACCAGCCGAGCCCATGGGAAATCCCGTGACGCACGACCGCACTCCCAATGACAATCCCCCAAAACGAGACAATTCCGAGAAGCACCACCCCGTAGCCAAGCATCGTGCTCCCGGCTAAGGTCCCACGTCGGACGGCATCCGCTTGCATCCGTTGTGACCAGAGATCTACCGCGCGGGCCACGATCGGAGCGGTCCGGCCGTGCTCCCGCTCCGCCGCCAGCACATCCGCGAGCGCGCCGAGTTCGACATGCTGAATCGGTGCGGCCCGCTGTTTTAATGTCGTCTCGAGCGCAATACCCTTAGTTTCCCCGGTCAGACAGGGCTGAGCCCAAGTCCGAAACGGTTCACTAGCGTCGGGAATAAGGGCGCGAAACGCTTGCAATACCGGCATTCCACCTTGGAGTTTTGCTTGAAGCATATGCGCTGCACCATAGGCGGCGAGGTCCAATCGTTGCCATTGCTTACGTGCCCAATACCGAATCGCCGCTTCGGGAACCAGTAAGCCGATCAATCCGAACGCGGTGCCGACTAAGGGATTGTGCGTGGCGAGTGTAATCCCGATGGTCGCGACCGCCCCGGTGAGCCAACCCAGATGACGAATATCGCGTGGCGTGAGTGGCAAGCCGGTTAAGGTGAGCCACCCTTGTTGAATGCCGTTGACGGTTCGCCGTTTTTGTTGTTCGATCACCGGGGCGGGCACCATGTGCTCGGCATGCGGCTTATGAAGAAGTTGCCAAAGACTCCACCCCACCATCCCCGCAAAGACGACCAACAAGGCCCAGATTGCATCGGATCGCCACATCAGGCCGTCACCTCCTCCTGTTGGCGCAGCCCTCCAGGGACCCGCGTATGCTCGTGAATCCAGGTCTGGCGTGCGGCCGACAGCGTCCCGACAGTTTCCACGCGGTGCGTTCTAGGATTCCAACGGAAGAGATCCGTCATCGACCCATCGCGTTCGACTTCCACCACCCGCGTCAAGTGGCGATGACCTTGCCCATCGCGTTCGACTTGCACCAAAAGGTCGATGGTGCCAAACACCATCTTTTGAATGAGGTCATAAGGGAAGTCCATCTGGTATTTGTGACTGATTTGATACAACCGATCGGCCAGCAGTTCCGGAGTCCGTAAGTGCATCGTGGACATCATGCCACCTTCCGAGGACATGGCAGCCTCCACGAAGTCCAGGGCCTCCGGTCCGCGCAACTCCCCCATGATGAGGCGGTCATAGCGCATTCGTAAAGTGTTCCGAAACAAGTCTTGCAGCGATACCGCCCCGCGAGCCCGCTCTTCGACCGTTGGCCGTTCGACTTGGCCGATCAACGCCACTAAGTGGGGCAAAGGTAAGCGGAGCTCCTCGGTATCCTCTAAGGTAATCACCCGCTCGGTCGGCAAGATGGCTTTCATCGCGATGGCGCGTACAACGGACGTCTTCCCAGCACCCGGTGGACCCGAAAAGATCACATTCAACCGACCTGACAAGGCCGCGACGAGCAACGCCGCCGCCTCCTCCGAGAACATCCCGGCTTGGAGCAGATCCGGTAGGTCGAGCACACGTTCCTGATTCCGTTTGCGGATCGAGATGGCGACCCCAGACGGGGCCTTGCTGTGATGCACAATGTTTATCCGACTGCCGTCTTGGTCCCACGTGAAATTCATGAGCGGTTGCGATGATTGATATTCGAGGCCTTCATGGCGTGCGAGATGCTGTGCCACGCGCACCCCGATCTGGTCCGAGCCTAACGAGACAGCCGGTTGAATCCGACCCTCCCGCTCCACGAAGACGTCGGCGCCCACCACCATAATTTCGGTCACGGCCGGGTCGCGAAAATAGGGCGCCAACGGACCGGCACCGAGCAGGCGATCCACAACTTGCTCTGTGAGCACATCCGCATCCAACTTACGAAGGTTCTTACTCATCACGGCCTCGTGAATGGCGGCCAACACGGCACTGCGTTCAGACTGTTGCGGGTCGGCCATCAGTGCGGCGTGGTGGTCTTGGAGCCATGTCAGCACCTGGTCTAATGCGGATCCCTGACTCACCGGAGCTCCAGCGCGCTCGGTTTCCAGCGCCGGTGTCCGTCCTGCTTGGCGTTCCATTTGGTCCCAGGGGTTGATACGTACTCCCTCCCGAAAGGGATGGGCAGGCGATTTATCGGTTGCCATATTGAATGGACTCCTCCTTCTCTGTCTGGTCTCAATCGCCAGAAGACCCGGTTCTCTGGGGGAGAGCCGAGTCTTCTGGGGATACAGTACGTCGTAGTTTATCGATCCCGCGTGAGAAGCCCTACCTAAAGGTATGGGCGCATGGCATGCAGACATCGCTATAATCTGTAGATCACCCGAACGCCAGAAGCCCTCCCAGAAGGAGGGCTTGCCGTTTCGGTGATTCGGATCGCAGAGTCCTATAACCAGTACTAATTCACCGGCGTTGGAATCGGGCACCCATGCGGATCATAGTAGGGTGTCGACCACCCGGAACAATTCGTGGTCCCGCCTAAGGGACTCGTGAGACACGTTTCACTCTGCGCATATCCGGGCTTAGCATAGGCGCATTGATGCTCCACCACGGATTGACAAGTGGTGCTAGTGCTCTGGGTCAGTGTTCGACTGCCGTAAGACGTATACGACGGGCAGGAATGGTAGACCGTGTAACTTTGCGTCCCACTTTCCACACCTTGGCTCGCACAGCCGGTCCATGATGTGCCACCGTAACTGGTCGAGGCCGAGGGGGTACAAGAAGGAGCCGGCGGGGTGCTGGTGGGTGTCGGGTTCGAGGTCGTCGTGCTGCCGCCACCTGATCCGCTACCGGATATGATACAAGTCCCAGGTTTGGCGGTCCCAGGATGTACATCATGCTGATTGCCACATGGTCCGATGTCAGCCCAAGTCGCCATCCCCGAACTACCTGCAACACACCCAATTTGAGCCCAGTGCCACGTACCACTGCACGTGTTTGTTGGAGGTGGCGCTGCACACCCACTGGTACAATGGCCGTCGTAACTCGTATAGGTGCCGCCATTTTTGGATCCGCAGGAATTATACTGTTGCCAGGTGGCTTCGTGGCACGAACCAGTGCAGGACAATGGTACCATCTTTAATGTCCCATTGGGTGTACAGACGTTCGCCGGGGGAGTCGCCGGCGCACAAGACGCCAGATACCCCGGATAGCCATTCACGGTGGCGTTGTGGCCGCCACTCGGCTGCGCCCAACAGAAGGTGCCACCGGAAGGCTGAGGTGCCGATGTTGAGCCGCCTCCGCCACCTCCACCACTAGTGTTCGTACAATCGTTGGGCAACGCTACATACTGGCTATTGCACTGCCCTGTATCGTAGTAGCAAAGCTCCCCTTGCGTACAGCTGATGCGCTTGGTGAAGGTGCCGGTGCCGGAGCCGGTATACGCATAAGTCATCCCTCCTGCGATGATCCCCAACCACAAGAGGAAACCAGCGAGAATGGCCCATCGATAGCGCCGTGATGTTCGACGAGAAGGATCTCGCGCTTTTTCCATCCTAACATCTCCTCTTTTTCACAAAAATTCGCCTCCCAATATCCCGGGAGGCGAATGCGTCGTGCGTTCTTGTCACGGAGAAGTTAGCGGGCACTTCTCCCGTTACGGACCCGTCCAATAGACTGGATTCGGCACATTCGAGCCACTGCCGTTAGTAGCCGTCACATACCAACGGGTGTGGCCGGCGGCATCCTCCACCAACACTAACTGGGTGTCGCTGATCATGCCCTGGGTCCGTCCGATGTTGAGGTTATTGCCATTTGCGTAAGACTCAATGAGCGACATCCCCATGTTCGCAATGTTCAAGCCGTTGACAAGCACGTGTTGTCCGGGCAAGGCCACCGTGCTAGATCCTGTGACTTGCGTGTTGCCCGCTGCATTAACGGATCCGTGAAGCGTATAGGAAGCCCACGCGTCGTATACCACTTGGCGCGAAACAAGCATCCCTTGTTGACTAGCCGGGGCAGTAAACGCGTCATAGAGTGGCGTTCCAACATTACTTTGGAGTGCGTTTTGATCGTACGCTCCACCCATAGCATACGCGTCCAAGTACTTGAGCGACGACACCGGATTATTGCTCACAGTAGCCATCGCGAAGTCCGCCGCCGTCTTAAACGCGGCTTGCAGTTCCGGCAGGGTCAGTTGTGGCCAAATGGGATGCGCCTCCACCATCATCTGATTCCAAAACGCGGTCATTGACGGTGTGTTATACACAATACTCCCATTCGCGGGGGTCCCCACCGGGAGCTTCACCCCAGCAGCCGCCAGTGAACTCGGCACGTGCGGACCGGGCCACTTTTTGAGCGTCAAGGGGCTGTTGAGGATTCCTGGTGTCAATGTTCCGGCATACGGGCCACTGGACGGAATCGCGGGCACTGCGAGGCTGATCTGCTGATCGGCCCAAGCGATGTACTTGTTGTTGATGGCCGCGATGGCAGAAAACACGTGTCCGGTTTTTGGGGATGTGGACGACACGTAGTTCGGTGGGGTAACGGGGCCGGTCGCCACCGTTGTGGGATCCTTTTTCTTGGCCGGCGTCTTTTTCGCCACGGCTACGGGATGCGGATCGTGATGCAGACTCTGCAAAACCCCATACGTCCCGCCGCCTAAGACGATCACCCCAGCGGCAATCCCCGTAGGAATGTGCCACCATGGCCGCGCGCTGGGCAGGTGGATCGGGCCATCAGGTAGTGAGTTCTTATTCGACATTGTGTGTTGCCTCCTCAAGATCAAGATGGTTGAAAAACATACCCATCCTCATGTGGCGCGGGACGCGCCGCCACGAACAATCGACCGAATGATGCACTCGATTTACATGATTCGCCACCCCCTTTCTGTTTTCCTTTTTCACAATCGCAGTTCGACGAAACCTCACCATGGCCATGCGTGCCAGGTAACCATGGAGGGATCTAAATTTCTCTTGTCTCGTGCTCCCATGTTAATTAATGCCCATTGAGTGCGGATACCGCAATCCGTCTCATAGAAACACCTACACTCTAACTAACAGACGGCATGAGAAAGCCCGCCTCCGCAAAGACGGGCCAGTATAGAGAGAGTATGAAACAACACCATAGGAATCGGTGTGCTATATCTCGTGACATAGGTTCTTTTTTGATTCAGGTAAAACGGTTTAGGAACCACATTAATCATTATTAGAGCAACATCGGTAAAGTCGATTTGGTTTTACAGATAGCATTTATTACAAGGTGAACGTTAGGGGTGGATGCCTAGGAGGATAATAAAGTCCAATGACCATATACGCTCCATAGGCGTGCGCCTTTAGAGAAGTGCCTACAAAAAACGATAAATCGCTATTCTTGTGCAATGCGTTTAATTTCTCTATGACCTTTTGCGAACTTCTTGTTTTTCTGTAAAGTTGGTAAATTTCCCAATCAATAATAGATAGATTGTGGCCTTTACACGACGGTTCACATTGGAAATTTACGTAAAAAGTATACGGGATACGTTCTAATCGATCTGTGGGCGCGCCCCAAAACTGGAGTTGAACGCTTTGAAATTTCTCGTCCCAGCGGCTTTCTTCGTCCCTGTGAAAAAATCGCTCAATTCGCCATGGTTTGACCCATCCCAAAGAACGATGGGGATCGCCTTTAAGGCCTTCAATTGTGTCGGATGTGAGATTTTGCAAATAGCGGTCCCTCATACCCCATTCCACGACTGTCGTCCCGATTTTTTCTTCTACCACAAGACGATCATGATCAGGTTGCCAACTCTCAGTTCTTGGATCTTTGACACTTTTGCTTATTGGCGCTCTAATCCATTGCCATTTGTCAAACCGTTGTCTAGAAGGCAACTGGCGAAACAGTACAGGATACAAACGAATCCAAGATGTCCCATCTAAAAGGCCTGCAACACAAGCGGTCTCTCCATGCGTCATGCTTGGGCGCGGATACGATTTGACCACAACGAGGATTCGAGCGTTTTCAATCCGTGCTGGGATATGTCCTTCCATTGGAATCCTTTCAAGTATTCAGTCAACAGCGTTTCCACAACCAATGAGCGATGGCATCGAACAGCACTTGCCTCAAAACATAACAGGCCAATACGGCTATTCAGCGCCATGTCACTTACTTGCTCCAATAGTCGCTGTTGCAACGTCAACCAACTTCGATACTGCAACGCAAAAGTTCCCCAGTCGTCAGTTTGGTGCAATAGATCTCGCAAAGATTTGGGGCTACCTAAATCACGAAAATGATGATATCGCACGTCTAAACCAGACAACACCTCTCGCAAGGCGTTTTTCGAAAAACCCGGTTTTCGACTGATAGGTGTCCACCTAATATCAATTACGCCGTCAAGATTTCCTTTAGCGACCAACTGAATAAATTCTTGCAAGTGTAATCCTTGGTACCCTATGGTGTAAATTACCTGACTCAACTACATCACTTCCTTAAACTTAAGAGAATTTCTTAACTAGCGCAAACTTTACAGGATGTGCAGGTTGGCCACAACAGCGGCGCGTCTGTTCGCAATTGTCCGGTCCAAAAGATATCGGCGGCTCGCCAAAGATTTGTCCCATGGTAGACCAAAACTGTTGAGCCTTCTTCTGACCCGTTGGATCCCTTGTGTAATAGCGAGTCAATCGATGGAGACTTGACCAAATGTCTTCGTTCTCCTTATTCCAGAGCATTTGAAATAGGTAATGAATATCGGTGCGCCACCCCTCATCGACGATGAGGCGTTGGATGGCAACAAGATCCTTCATCAACACCCACATTCGTTCAAACGATAACCTTCCATGGGCCGCCATCATAATCAGGCCCATGGAGTGTATAGCATCTCTTTCGGCAGTCATGGTCAAAATTCCTCCCTACCCGTGCAGGTATTTGTTTTACAACCCCGACACGCCAGAGATTGGTACCGTGACAGACCAATACTGTGTTCCCCGAATCTGACCCGCAGGATCTGTTTGGTAATAGTGAATGCGGGTAGCAATTCGAATCCATAGACTTTCCCATCCTTCTTTAGCAAAATTCGTGGCTCATCCAGCAATCTGCGCACGAATGGCTCCATCGACTCCAACATCCTCCGCGATTGTGCGAAATTCCTTCTCGTTCTGCACGATTTCTTCGACGCGATGCCAAGAAGGACAATCACCCCGTTGTAGGATCGCGGCCGTAATAGCTCGTAAAAAATGTTCATAGCTTAGCATGGAATAAAACCCTCCTTATTGTTCTCTTTGTGATCATGTGGTCTGTGGTGTTGTTCAGCACATGGCGAAAGTAAAAAACGTTGCATAGAAACAACTCCCCGCTAGCTAACACACCACGTAAGAAAGCCCGCCTCCGTAGAGACGGGCTATCATGGTGATGAGGGTTTGCCCTCCGGATACCTCCCAGAAAGGAGGTGAAGGGCAATGCACCTGACAATTACCGTGTC
>JAKAAL010000364.1 GCA_021802375.1 Bacillota bacterium
AAATTTCCCGAGGAGTACACGCCCGAGGATTTAAAGGCCTCGTTGGCCGAGGATGTCGAAGATTTTGCCCGCCGCTTGACAGAGCAACACATTGAATGGCCGCTAACGATGAACCCTGAGAAGCTCTTGAGTAAACTGCAGCAACGGGTACCAGACGCCCCGTGGCCCGTGGCTCTACACACCAATCCAGGACCTACTCATACGTTTGTGGATGCCGCCACCGGAGATTTTAAGGGCCTCATCGACTTTGGGGACGCGTATATTGGACATCCCGTCTTCGACTTATGGCAATGGGGAGAACCCGAGGCCCGCGAGGCCGTTTTGGCCGGGTACGCAAAAAATGGGAGCCCGCTGGTCGACGAGTTTTGGCCCATGTGGGACGTGGCACAAGTCATTTCAGATTTTATGGCCGTGATTCGCAAGCGGCCCCACGCGAGCAAATCTTGGACCCACCTCTGCGACCTGACGCGGACGTGGTAAGCCCCACTAGCACCGCACTAACGGATAGCTTATTGCCTAATTTTGTGGACCTCCGCGGCATTACGAAAGAATATCCAGGTCGGGCCTTGTCCTTTCGGGGGACTAAACTAGAACTGAAGGGGCCGTCGCTGTGGGCTAGAAACTTGGTCCATGCGCTTCGCGCCACAGCAGTGAACGCGTTGTCCATTAAGGCGCTATCGGGTATCAATCTCACCATCGGGAAGGGCGAAGTATTCGGATTGCTGGGACCCAATGGAGCGGGGAAAACCACCCTGATCAAAATCATCGCGGGCCTGTTAAAGCCGACAAATGGCGATGGGACGGTGGCGGGGATTCCACTTGGGGATACCCGGGCCATCCGCCAGTGCGTGTCCTACGTGTCGACGACGGGGTGGATGGGGCTGGAGTGGGCGCTGACAGCCGAGGAGAATGTGCGCTTTTATGGGCAATTGTGCGGCCTCTCGGCACGGATGGCCGCCACGCGTGCCCGTGAAGCGCTCGCTATGGTGGATCTCTGGGACGATCGCAAAAAGCCAACGTCGGCCTTGTCAAATGGAATGCGTCAACGAGTCATCTTGGCGCGTGGCCTGGTCCTAGCGACGCCCATTGTTATGTTAGATGAGCCAAGCGTTGGACTCGATCCTATGACACGAGACACCGTACTAACAACTGTGTGTGACACCTTGACCTCTCGGAGCCAGACTCTCATACTGGCCGACCATGACACCGATTTGATTGAACGGCTGGCCCACCGTGTGGCCATCTTGGACCAAGGGGTAACCTGGGCTATAGGGACACCCTCCGATCTCTTAGCCCAGCTCTCCCATCTGCGAGTGCTGGAGCTGGTGATCCAAGCAGGATTCAATCCCACCACAGCACCGCCATCCGTTATTCATCGATGGGAATCTAATGAACGGCCCGGTCCCCAAGGGCTTACCCATTGGCGGGGTTTGGTCGAAGAGTCTTCCGAGACACTCGCTGAGGTTTTGGCCTGGGCGTGCCCTAATGTGGGTGAAGTGGTCGACATCTCGTTTCGTATGCCAACTCTTAACGACGTCATGGGAACCTTAAAAGAGGCAGGTCACGATGGCGCGTAAATCGATCAAACGACATCGAATTCATAAGGAACTGAGGACGTTGTGGGCTTTTGGCATCCGGGAGTTTCGGATCTGGCAATCATATCGAGCTAACCAGATCATGTGGATGGTGAATGTGTTTGTTACCACCCTCCTCTACTTTCTCATGGGACGCATGGTGGAGGGTAAGGCATCAAGCCTACTGGGCTCTGCCTATGGGGACAACTACATGTCGTTTATCGTGGTGGGCATCATGGTCAATGTGTTCCTCTACACCAATTTGGCGGATCCTTACACCCGTATTGCCAGGAGCTACTTTAATGGGACCATGGATCTGTTTCTATTAAGCCCGATGTCGGTTTATACCCCACTCTTGGGACTCATGACCAAATCGATCCTGGACGATTATCCGCGCCTTTTTTTTGTCGGGGCGTTTGGGGTGTTCTTGTTCGGGGCGGTCTTTCGCTTCGATCATCTGTTTTGGGTTTTCTTGTTTAGTCTCTTGGTGTTAGCAGCAGCTTTTGGTATTGGCATGATTAGCGCCAGCTCTTTTTATTTATTAAATATCAAGCGGGGGACCGAACCGGTCCGCTTCTTCGTGCAGCAATTGATGGCGACGCTACTGGCAGGCACCTACTACCCGGTTACCGTGTTGCCGAAATCCCTCCAATGGGTTGCCTGCCTCATTCCTCATACGTATGCGTTCGATGCCTTACGCCGCCTTTTGGATCCCCGGGCGGCGATGGGCGTCGCCGTGCTTCCACTCCAACGGGTGTTACCCTGGCCGCCCTTGGTGACAGACGGTATGGTACTGCTGGCCATGGGGACCGCGTTTATTCCCCTAGGTCTCTGGCTTTATGGACGGGGTATCGAAAAAGCCCGTCGGGAGGGATCGCTGACGCGATGGCAATAATCGACATTGAGGGAATCGGTAAAAAATATCACGCTTCGCGTTCGCCAGCATTGGATCAAGTCGACCTCCGAATTGAAGCGGGTACAGTATTGGGACTGTTGGGACCCAATGGAGCCGGGAAGACCACACTTATTAAGATCCTCGCCGGGCTCTTGACTCCCGATGCGGGGCGCGGAACCGTCTTAGGACACGACCTTTTACGTGAAGCCTCCATGATTCGATCCCAGGTCAGTTTAGTCGCGCCAACGGCCGATGTGGGGATCGATAACAATTTGACGGTGCGCCAGAACTTGGTTTTTTGGGCGCCGGTTTATGGATTGTACGGTCGTGAGGCCCAGAACCGCATTAACGATTTGCTCCATCGTTTAGACTTGGCCGAGAAGTCCGATGCTTGGCCCATGCATTTGAGTGCGGGCCAGCGGCAGCGTTTGGCACTCGCGCGATCGTTACTGGCAGAAACCTCGCTACTGTTTTTGGACGAACCCACCAACAAGCTGGATCGTGAGGGGACTAAAGCAGTCCGCGATCTTATTGCCGAGCTTAATGTGAAACGCGGTGTCACAATTGTGCTAACGACACACGTGATGGAAGAAGCGGAAGAACTGTGTACCCAGATCGCCATTCTGCAAGATGGGAGGATCCGCCGGCAAGGTCCTACCGATGAGCTTGTCGCTTCACTGGGGATGGTGCGGCCGGTGACACTAACGCTAGAGGGCGATCTCGCTTCGATGTCTAGGCTCTCGGTCGAGGATCTTGCGGGCGCCGTCCGTTTCGAGTGGCATCCAGCAGAATCGCCATTAGGGGATATTAAGCTCACCGTGTGGACCCGGGATAATCGTGCCACAATCACCGACCTCTTGACCTGGGTGACGAAGGAGGGTCATCGATTGATACGAATTTATAGTGCCCGGGCCACCTTGGAAGACGTATTTCGTGAAGTCTTAAGTTCGAGGAGAATCCCGTGATGGCTCGATCCAACGAGGATCAGTTTGAACGACAAGAAGAAGGCATCGTGGCTTTTATTCGGGCCGCCTGGTCCGTGGCCTGGCTGGAATACAAAGGCCTAAAAATTTATTCTATAAACCTCTGCCTTCTCCCACCCTAACCAGTGCTAGCTTGCCGGAAGTTCTCGTCGTGTTTTTGCGGAACACGGATGGGGCCAACATCATTCGCTGGGCGGTTGCACGCCTCCAAGCGATTTCATGGCTCCAAGTGGTTGTCATTGGCCAAAATCCAGAATCCATCTCACCAGGCATCCCCCGGGATCTGCGATCCCGCACCACGCTGCTCGCGCCTGACAACCTGATTAGCATGACCATTTTATTTAGTACCATCCGACGGGCCGCCTCGCATCGCCCGCCTCAGGAAAACAGCGCGTCCGTGGCTTCCATGTCGCCACGTCAACGCGAGATCTTGTCCCTAATTACCAAAGGCTATAGTAACCATGTCATTGCCGAGAGCCTACATCTTTCGGAAAAAACCGTCGAAAATCAAATCAATGTGTTGTACCACAAGCTGGGACTTTCCCAGCACGACCCCAATATTAACGTGCGTGTCATGGCGGCCCACTTGGGTTCCGCTATCCTACTGGCACCCCGAGAACCCCAAGGCGCATAATGTCGAAGCCCGGGGTGCTAGCACCCTTTCACCCCCCTCTAGTTTCTTTTACCATGATATGGGTGTTTTTCGTTGGTCTCGGCGTTCACCCCGGGGTGAACGGCCGACGGATTCAACCCACCAATCATCAGATAGAGGAGCAGTGAGACATACATGAAATTTCGTCATGGATCTGGCGCGCGTACATTGAGTCTGGCCGCCGCCACCCTTTTCACCGCAGGAATGATGGCAATCCCTGCCGTGGCCAATGCCGCCACGACCACCACCCAAACTACCAATTGGCAGATCCAGGTGGGAGCAGCTGACCCGTCTAACCCTACGGTGCAAGGATTTGGTTATTACCCTGAAGTCATGACTATCGACGCCGGAAACACCGTCACGTTTTCCCTGGGAAAAGGTGCCGAGGTGCATTACGTGGTGTTTCAAGATGGGGCCTCGGCAAGTGCCACCGCTCCGATTGCGGCTTTAACCCCGGGCCACAGCTACGGCAATGGCATCGTGGCGCCTGATAGCGTCAATGGAGCCATGTTGCTCCCAGGCTATCAATATACCTTGACCTTTTCCACTCCCGGCGTCTACACCTACTATTGCGAAGTCCATGGCGGCCAAGAAGGCGTCATTGTGGTGCAGCCTAAAGGTGCGACCTTACCCTATACGGCCGGCCAATATCAAGCTACGGCCAAACAAGAGATTCAGCAAACCCTGACGGCCGGGGATGCCGCGGTGGGTCAAGCCGCCGTGCCTACCACCGTCAAAAACGCCAACGGCACCACCACGTATATGGTACCTGCTGGGCTCAGTCCAAGCCAAAAAGTGAATACTACGCTCGACAACAGTGCCGGTATGGCCGTGGGATCCGTCTCCTTAAGCCCCACACAGACCGGTCTCTCCGTGCAAGGATCGTTTACCGGATTAAGCGCCAACACCAAGTACAACATGACCCTCGACAACGGCATTTTAGGCCATATCCAAGGCCCGGTCACAGCGAATTCTACGATTACCTTTACCACCAACAGCAGTGGCTCGTACACGCTCTCCACGTCCATCGCCAATAACCCGAAGTCGCAAACTGACTTGGTCCCGCCGATGGCCGGATGGGTATTAAGTCTAAATCAAGGCAGCACAGCGGTCGCTTCGGCCAACGTCACGAACAACGCCGACGCCTCCGCCCTAGCATTTGTACCCCAAACTCTTTGGATCCAGCCCGGCGATACGGTTACGTGGACTGAAGAAGGTCCGCAAGAAGCTCATACCGTAACCTTCCTGGCTCCGGGGCAAGCCGAACCGGCCAACCCC
>JAKAAL010000365.1 GCA_021802375.1 Bacillota bacterium
AGGAAGTGATGATTATCGCCAATCAGCGGAACTGGGCGGACATTGTTTGGGCCGATCTGAGTGCCCAGGCGGAACATGATCCTTTGGCGAGGGGTGAGTTAGTTACCCATAACCCTGAACTGGCGGCGGAAATTCGGGCCCGTGCGGAGAATTTACCGGACAACATGGGAGCCATCACGGTGCGTGAGGTCTCCTCTCTGGATGAGGCGATTACCTGGGCCAATCAGCGGGCGCCCGAACACTTAGGACTTATGGGAGACGATGTAGTAGTCCGAGCAAATGACGTCCTCACAGCCGGAGCGCTTTTCTTGGGTCCCATGGCGGGCCAGGCTCTAGGCGATTATGTAGCCGGTCCAAGCCATGTACTGCCAACCGGAGGTCGAGGCCGTTTTCAATCGGGTCTTACGACCCGATCCTTTTGCCGGCGCATGAGTGTGATCCAGGCAGATTGGGGAATTTCAGCCAAAGTGTTGGAGATGGGTCGACGGCTGGCCGCGCTGGAAGGGCTATCTCAGCACGAGCGCTCGATGGCCCTCCGGTTACAAGAGAGGAGAGACAACAATGGAACGGAAGGCTCAAATCGTGCGTGAAACAAAGGAAACCGCTATCCGTGTGGCGGTGAATTTGGATCGTTGGGAGCCTCCCCAGGTCGAAACTAACCTCCCGTTATTTTCGCACTTTTTCTCGGCTCTGAGCTTTCACAGCGGCTTTTCCGTGAGTCTTCGGGGGGATGGCGATGTCGGCGTGGATCCGCATCATTTAGTGGAGGATGTGGGTATTGCGTTTGGCCAAGCGATTCGTCAATCGCTTCAAGAATCACGGGACATCCGACGCTTTGGCGAAGTCATTCAGCCCATGGACGAAGCGTTGGTATTAGTGGCGGTCGACATCTCCGGCCGCGGTCAGTTTTACCAGGGCCCGGGATTTCCCGATCGGATGGTGGGAACGGTGATGGCTGAGGTATGGCCCGAGTTTTTCCATGGCTTGGCCCGGTCGCTCGGAGCAACGCTGCACCTCCGTCGGATTTGTGGAGAGAACGCTCACCACACGTATGAGGCTTGTTTTAAAGGCACAGGCCGGGCGCTTGGCTTGGCTCTTCAACGGCGGGAGGACGGCCGCGTGCCGTCCACAAAGGGGGTCCTGGCATGACGGTCGTCATCGTGCCATTGGGCCACGGCAACATGGGGAGTCTACGCCGTCACGTGGAACGGCTAGGTCATGGAGTTGAGGTGTGGGAGGGGAAAGGGTCCATGCCGGCGGGCGATTGGCTTATCATTCCCGGTGTGGGTTCGCTGCCAGGTGCCGAAGGGGCGCTCGCTTCCGCTGGATTACGGGCCGGGATTGAGGGTTGGCGGGAGCAACAGCGGCCCATTTTGGGAATTTGCCTCGGTCTACAGCTTTTCTTTGAGAAGGGCGAGGAAGGGGGCAGCGGATTTGGATGGCTTCCGGGCGAGGTTCCGCGCCTCAGGGCTCCGGTATTGCCCCATATCGGTTGGAATGAGCTCGAAATATCGGACTTTACGCCCCCCTGGTTGCGCCGATTCGAGGGAGCCCATTTGTATTTCGTGCACGAGTTTGCGGTGCGTCCCCGAAACCCCGAGGGCGTCTGGATGACTACGTCGTATCACCAGCCGTTCCCGAGTATTGTGGGTTCAGCGGGATTGATTGGCCTCCAGTTCCACCCTGAACTCTCCGGATCGGTGGGCGAGGAATTAACGCAGGAAATTTTCACAAGGGGGGCATAGTCATGGAGATTTGGCCCGCCTTAGACGTTCTCGACGGGTGCGTGGTTCGTCTTACTCAAGGGGACTATCAACGCTCCCAGGTGTATCATAGAGATCCCTTCACCTTCATTGCAGCGCGGTTCCAGGGCTTTCCCCGGCGCCTTCACTTAGTGGATCTGGCAGGTGCACGGTCGGGCGTATTTTCTCTTCATGACTTGGCCGCGCGACTGGCCCGCGAGGGGGTGGAAATTGCCGCCGGGGGCGGATTCCGCACCCTTCAGGATATCGAACGCGCCAAGGACGCGGGGGTCGCGCGCGTAATCTTGGGTACACAAATTTCTCGTGATGCCGAATTTCGTCACCAGGTCTTAGACCGGGTCGGGGCCAATTCCCTGGTGGCGGCCTTAGATGTTCGCCACGGAGCGCTCCAGGTGGATGGCTGGGAAGCATCCGGTCCCCTAGATGCCTATGAGTTCTGGAGCCAATTGAGAGATGAGGGATGGTACCGCGCACAAGTGACGGACGTGAGCCACGATGGCGTCCTCTCGGGCGTTGATCGGTCGTTTTGGGAGCGTTGGGCAGAAGCTCCCGGGGCGATCGGAGCTGGCGGCGGGATCAGAAGTTGGAGCGATGTGCGACTGCTTCAAGAGTTGGGCTTCTCCCGAGTGGTTGTGGGTCGGGCATGGATGGAGGAGGTGATTCCCTTGGAGCCACTAAGGGAAGGCGAATGTTAAAGGCGCGGCTTATCGCCTGCCTTGATGTGCGATGGGGCCAGACCGTGAAAGGGGTGAACTTTCTCGGTCTCCGGGATCTGGGCGACCCTGTCGAACGTGCGCTGAGCTATGCCCGGGATGGCGCTGACGAAATTGTCTGGCTCGACGTCCAAGCCACCCTAGACCAGGCTCAACCCCGAGCTGACCTCATTCGCCGGCTGAGAAAGTCGCTGGCTATTCCCCTCACGGTAGGGGGCGGCATTCGTACCCTGCGAGATGTGGAGACGGTATTGGAAGCCGGAGCCGATAAAGTGTCGCTAAATTCGCATGCCCTCGCCGATCCCAAGATCATCGAAGCAGTGGCTCGCCGATGGGGAAGCCAGTGCGTAGTCGTTGCCGTGGATGCTCGGCGGGTCGATGGACAGTTTCGGGTTTATTCGCACGGCGGCCGAGTCGATGCCGGCTGGGAGCTCACGGATTGGTTACGAACGTCCGAGACGGCAGGGTGCGGAGAGTTTCTCATCACGAGCATGGATCAGGATGGGCGGCAACAAGGCTATGACTTGCCGATGCTGAATCGCGCCCGAGAGGTCACTCAAAGGCCCATCATTTGCTCGGGGGGCGCGGGTCAGATCGATGATATTGCCCGTCTTCTGGATCAGGGGCACCGGGCCTGTTTGTTGGCGTCTACCCTTCATGAAGGTCGGATGCATCTCGGGGATGTCAAACGCGAGCTTTTCGAAAGGGGGTATCCCGTCCGTGAAACTCGTTGAAGCGGGTCGCACGTTGTTTTCTGTGGTGGTGCAAGACCTTGAAACCCGGGACGTCCTCATGGTCGCCTACGCCGACGAGGACGCACTGCAACTGACCCGAGACACGGGATGGGCGCACTTTTTCAGCCGGTCACGACAAACCCTTTGGCAAAAAGGGGAGACGTCTGGGAATCGGCTCAGGGTCATATCCATGACCTCAGACTGCGACGAAGATTCTTGGCTTTACCAAGTACTGCCGGAAGGTCCGGCGTGTCACCGGGGCACTGCCACCTGCTTTGGGGATGGCCGGGGATCGGTGATCGACCCCATGCGATTTATCACCGCGCGAGTCAGAGCCCGCCTTCAAGGAGAACCCGATCAAAATTCCTACACGCAACGACTCGTGGCCGAGGGGATCCCCAGGCTGGCGCAAAAGGTTGGGGAAGAGGCTCTCGAGGTAGCGTTGGCGGCCGTTCGGTATGGCGACCAAGAAAGCTCGGGTACCCGCCAGGCCTTAATTGGTGAGATGGCCGACCTCGTATACCACTTGGCGGTGTTGGCCGAAGGGGCGGGGGTTTCTTTTGAGGACGTGTCACGGGAACTTCAGCTCCGGGCGGATAGGCGCACCAATCCACGCTGATGCGCGGCAATGACGGCTTGGGTTCGATCGTACACGGCGAGTTTGGCCAAAATGTGGCTAATATGGACTTTAACCGTCTTTTCGCGAATGTTAAGCCGAGCGGCGATTTCCTTATTGGCTAGCCCCTCGGCCAACAAGGATAGCACTTCCGCTTCCCGCGGTGTGAGTGGCTCCTTTAGGGGGGGCGCCGTATCGTCGAGAATGGGGTCCCAGATTTTTCGCCCCTGAGACACTTGGCGAATCGCCGTCAACAAGTCATCAGGCCCTACCGTTTTATCGAGGTATCCCGCCGCTCCATGCCATTGGAGATATGTGAGCGCTTGGGGATCCCTGGAGGAGGTGAGAATGATGACTTTTATGGCGGGGTATTCGTGGGCGATCTGATCGAAGAGCGCCAGACCGTCGAGTTTAGCACCCAAGCTTAAATCGAGCAGGAGAACATCGGCCGGGCGCCGTGCGAGAGCGTCGAGGGCCTTCGGGCCGTTTTCTGCCTCTAAGGTAACTTCGATGTCATCCAAGGCGTCCAAAAATACCCGAAGCCCTTCTCGGACCACGGGATGATCGTCGACGATGGCAACGCGAATAGGTCGTGTCATAGGTGCCTCCGTTATCCGGTCGAGCCGGCAGCAAAGATGCGGACGGCTGTTCCATGACCGATGGTCGTGTCAATGCTCAGGCTCATCTGGTGTAAATTCGCCCGTTCGGTGAGCGTTTGGAGCCCGTGGTGACCGGGTGTGTGGATGGCCGGGTCAAACCCTGGACCCCAATCTCGGACTTCTAGCCACACACCCCCTGGACGTTCCTCCAGTGTCACTTGTACGGGGGCGCCAGCTGCATGCTTCAAGGCATTTTGCAGTGCTTCATCGAGCATGTGCAACAACGCCTCCTCTCTTTCTCCGGTCAGGCCTACCGAAATCTCGGAAAGATCCCACTCTAAAGGCACCTCTAAGACATCTACTAGCCGTTGAAGCCGGTAGCGAATAGCGTCAGCGAGAGGCTGGCGGTTGGCACGTAGCGCGTCGACAAGTCGCCTCATGTCGTGCTGGCTTTCCTGTATGAGTTCTTCGAGGAGGGAGACGAGCGCGATCGCATCAACGTCGTTTCGCAAACGACCTTGAAGGGTGCGAGCCAGTAGGTGAGCGGAGAAGAGCCGCTGGCTCACGGAATCGTGCAAGTCGGCTGCTAATTCTTGACGCTCACGCCAACGGGCGGCGGCAAGCCCCTGATGATATAGGGCCACCTGATCCAGGAGCGCGGACACGTGCCAGGTGTAGGCGGAGAGCAGCTCCTGGTCAGCGGCGACAAACGCTTGGGGCGTGCGGGACTCTAGCCGAATTTGGTAATGAGTGCGCGGAATGTCGCGGGTCATCCCCGAACGGGCATCGGACAAGATGAGAGGCTCGATGGGGGGAAGCGCTCTATCGCTGGCGTCATGATAGGAATATTCCGGCTCCTCGGGGGACGGCGGTTTGGCCGCCTGGAATTTCAAATGGCCGTCCGATAGGAGCCCTACCGCGTCGTAGCCGAGACGTTCTTGGAAGAG
>JAKAAL010000366.1 GCA_021802375.1 Bacillota bacterium
TGGCAGGCGCTGGATGCGCTCAGCACGGTGGGAATCTGGCTCGACGAAAAGGCCTTTCATGAACTTCGTCGCGCACTGGTGGAACTCAAGATGTGTACCAGACTGACCGACACGGATTTGAAAAACAATCCTGAGTGTCCCTCCTGCCATTTTCGGCCATTAATCGACGGTCAAGTGAACAAGGACCTGGAGTGGTTTGAATCTCGCGTGGCTGAGCTTGCTCAGTCGTGGGCGAAGACGTTGGCGGAGGCTCTCTCGGACCCCAGTGTAACCGAGACCTTGCGCTTGTTTGACGGCGACAACCGGGAGGCTATCCAGTCCTTTGCCACGACCGGGAGGTTACCGTTGCCGCTTCCCCGAGGGTTTGTCGACGACTTGAAGACGGTTCTACAGGGGATTCAGGCGACCGAGATTAGCGTGAAGGAGCTGGTCGACCGATTGGGTGCGGGCAGGCCTCTCAAACCGCATGATGCCAAGGATCGTCTGTCCCAGATTTTTGAGGAATACCTTCAAGGACATGACCCCAATCGCACGCGCATTATTTTCCGGATTTAAAATAGGAGGTTCCCATGGACGAATTAGAATTGGCATTGGCAGACGGTAAGACGCCCGGTCCCGTGATCTGTCTAGGGCACGTGTTTGAGAATGACGAAGAGCGCCGACGCTACTTTCGGGAACGCCTGCGAGAGCATCTACCGGAATTGCGGCAGATACCGGGCTTTCCCATTGGCACCGATGACGATATTGTGGCACTTTCGGATCCGCCGTATTATACTGCGTGTCCGAATCCCTTCATTCCGGACATTGTGGCGGACTGGGAGAGTCAGCGACCACCCCGCGAAGAGCCCTATCATCGGGAGCCCTATGCGGCGGATGTGTCCGAGGGGAAAAACGATCCCATTTACAATGCCCATTCCTACCACACCAAAGTTCCCCACAAGGCCATCATGCGCTACATCCTCCACTATACCAATCCCGGGGATATTGTCTTCGACGGCTTCGCGGGTACTGGCATGACCGGAGTCGCGGCTCAGCTCTGTGGCGATCGCGCCGTCGTGGAGTCACTAGGCTATCAGGTCACGGAGGATGGCACGATTCTCCAAAACGATGACGGCACCTGGAAACCGTTTTCCACCCTCGGTGCCCGCCGGGCCATTTTGAATGACCTGAGTCCGGCCGCCTCGTTTATTGCCTATAACTACAATACGCCCGTGGATCCGGTGCAGTTTAAGCGAGAAGCGGAACGGATTCTCAATGCCGTCGAAAAAGAGTGCGGATGGATGTACCTGACCCTCCACAATCCCACGCCGGATCAGTTATCTCGGGCATTGGATAGGATCAAGACCGATCCGCATCACCTGGCAGAGCATAAGGATTTGCCGTGGGGCCGGATTAACTACACGGTTTGGTCGGATGTGTTTGTTTGTCCCCATTGTGCCGCGGAAATGGTTTTTTGGGCAGCGGCTGTTGACAAGGAAGCGGGTAAAGTACGGGACGTGTTTGCTTGTCCGCATTGTGGAGCCGAGGTGACCAAGCGAGTCTTAGAGCGCGCATGGACCACCTTCTACGATGATGCTATCCAAGACACGGTCAAACAAGCCAAACAGGTCCCGGTGCTCATCAATTATTCGGTGGGGAAGACGCGGCAGGAAAAAACCCCGGATGCGGCAGATTTGGCGCTGTTGCAGGTCATTGACCAGGAACCTATTCCCTTCTGGTTCCCCACAGACCGGATCCCGAAAGGAGACAAGACAGGGGAGCCGATTCGTATTGGGATAACGCATGTGCATCAGTTTTATACCAGGAGGAATCTCAGTATTCTTTCGAGCATTTTATCCATAACTAGCTCAAATCGAGTTGTTTTGGGGAGCGTTAGGAGTTCGTTGTCGTACGCCATGAAGATGATCAAGGTCAATTTGGCACGCCTTAGAGATGACAAGGGACTCTTTGCGCTCGGATCCGTGAGCAACACATTGTACATTCCCAGTATCTCTGCGGAACGTCCTATCGCCCAAGCGCTCCCAGGGAAGATCTCGGCTGCACTTCGAGGTCGAAGTGCACTGCTTTCGTTATCTCATTTTGTAATTGATACTGGATCAGCAACCACAAAAGACAAGACAATGATCGCCAATTCTGTGGACTATCTCTTCATTGACCCCCCCTTTGGCGCTAATATCATGTACTCCGAGTTGAACTTCCTGTGGGAAGCATGGCTGAAGGTGTTCACCAACAACGCACCCGAAGCGATTGTGAATGCCGTGCAAGGGAAGGGATTACCCGAATACCAGCAGTTAATGGCCGAGAGTTTTCGGGAAGCATTTCGCGTTTTGAAACCGGGCCGGTGGATGACGGTGGAGTTTAGCAACACCCAAACCAGCATTTGGAGTGCCATTCAACAAGCCATTCAACAGGCGGGCTTTGTCATTGCCAATGTGGCGGCGTTGGATAAACAGCAAGGTAGTTTCAATTCGGTGACGACGACCACGGCGGTGAAGAAGGACCTCGTCATTTCGGCCTACAAACCCTCGGATGTCATGACGCATCGCGTTGAGGAGGGCCAAGACGCGGATGCGGGGGTGCTGGCCTTCGTGGATGAGCATTTGCGGCAATTACCGGTGTTCTTAGGGCGCAAGGGCAAGGCGGAACCGATTGAGGAGCGGACCCCTCGAAGCATCTATGACCGGTTCGTGGGATATTATGTGGCACACGGATGGCCATTGCCCATTACTCACTCCGCCGCTTTCCAACGGTTGTTGACCGAGCGATATCCGGTGCGAGATGGTATGGTCTTTTTGGAGGATCAGGTCTTGGAATACGATCAGAAGCGCATTTTGGTCAAAGAGTTTGTCCAGGCGGAGCTGTTCGTGTCGAATGAATCCTCGGCCATTGAATGGATCCGCCAGCGGCTGATGACGAAGCCCCAGACCTATCAGGACTTGCAACCCGCATTTATGCAGACAATCCAGCACCTTGAGAAATACGAGCAATTGCCGGAACTGCGCGAGTTATTGGACGACAACTTTCTTCAGTATGATGGCGGGTCTCCGATGCCGGAGCGCCTCGTGAGCTATCTCCGCGCCAATTATCCCAAATACCGGGGCGAGGTCGTCACCGACGAAATGCAGCGGAAAATGAAAGCGTGCTGGTATGTCCCGGATCCGAATCGTTTGGCGGATATGGAGAAAATCCGGCAAAAGAAGTTGTGGAAGGAATTCGAAGGGTATATTGCCGCGTCGCGGAAGAGCAGCAAGCGCTTGAAGGTGTTTCGCTCCGAGGTGGTCAAGGCCGGATTCCAGAAGCTCTGGACCGAGCGGGACTACGCCACCATCGTGCTCGTGGGCGATCACTTGCCTCCGCCGGCCGTGAACGACGACCTGTTCCTAAGCCAGTTTCTCAGTAATGCCCGGGGGATGCTGGAGTGAGCGATTGGGTGTATCTCAGGACGGAGCAGAAACGAGGGCGCATCATTCAGCGTGAGACCATTTTTGGTCAGGATTATGCGCACGTGTGGGTACCGGAGACGGGCTCGGTGGTGCGTGTGCCGGTTGGGATCCTGGAAGACTGGGGCGCTCCAGGGTTGGATGAGATCCGCTACCGGGCCTATGCGGCACGCATTATCCAAGCCCTTCCGGGGGACGTGTTGCTGGCTCCACTTGATAGCCGGGTGGTGCCGTTGCCGCATCAGATCCACGTGTTAGACCGGGTCGTTGGGGAACGGCGGATGCGACTTTTATTAGCGGACGAAGTGGGGCTGGGGAAAACCATCGAGGCCGGTCTTGTCATTCGCGAGCTCAAACTGCGTCGTAAGATCCGCCGCATCCTCATCGCGGCCCCCAAGGGGTTGCTCCATCAGTGGGCCAGTGAACTGGCCCTGCACTTTGGAGAGAAGTTCCGGGTAGTGGCCGGTGAGGACCTTCGTGATGGCCATGACGTGTGGTCTCAGTCGGATCAACTCATCGTGTCTCAAGACGGCATCAAGCCGCTGGCGCGACGCCGTGGGTGGAACAGCGAACGGATTGCCGCGTACAATCAACAGCGGTATGAAGCAGTGATGGCGGCAGGTTGGGACCTCGTGGTGATTGATGAGGCTCATCGTCTCGGGGGGAGCACCGAGACGGTAGCCCGCTATCGCTTGGGGCAGGGGCTGGCCGCGGCTGCGCCCTATCTTCTCCTTCTGACGGCCACTCCACACCAGGGAAAAAGCGATCAATTTCGCCGGCTTCTGGGGCTGTTGGACCCGGAGCGATTTATTGAACAAGAAAATCTGAGTCCCGAACTCGTCAAGCCCTATGTGGTACGGACGGCCAAACGGATGGCGATTAATGCCGAAGGGACGGCGTTATTTCAACCCCGGCAGGTCGAGATGGTGGTGGTCGATTGGCACAGCTCCCGCTATACGATTCAGCGCGAGCTCTATGAAGCCGTGACGCTCTACGTACAACAAGGCTATCGCCGGGCGTTGGCCGCGAAGGCGTTCACCGAGACTTTTTTGTTGATTTTAATGCAACGCATGGTGACATCCAGTCCCTCTGCCATCGAAAGAGCCTTGCGGCGGCGGATTGACGCCTTGGGGGCATCGGACGACGCGGACGATGGGACGATTAGTGAGGACGACGAGATTGAAGCCGCCTTTGACGACACCATGTCGTCACGCAATCCATCCGCTTTGGAATCGCTCTTGCAATTAGCCAGGCAAGCGATTCACAGTCCGGATGCCCGGGTCGACCGCCTAATCACCCTGATCGATCAAATTCGGCAAGTGGAGTCGAGCGAGACCAAATTTTTGATTTTCACCGAGTTTTTGCCCACGCAGGCGCTCTTGGCCCGCGTGTTGACGCACTACGGCTATCGTGTGAGTGTCTTAAACGGGCAGATGAGTACGGAGGAGCGGCTTCATGTGCAAGACACGTTTCGTCAAGATCGTCAATTCCTCATCTCCACAGATGCCGGGGGCGAAGGATTAAATCTTCAATTCGCGCACGTGGTGGTGAACTACGATTTGCCCTGGAATCCGATGCGGATTGAACAACGGATTGGACGAGTGGACCGGATCGGACAGAGCCATGCGGTGCGGGCATTTAACTTCGTCATACAAGACACGGTGGAGTATCGCGTCCAGGAAGTGTTGTTGGATAAGCTACAACGAATCTTGGCCGAATTGGGCATTGATAAATTGGGTGATGTGTTGGATTCATCAGGACTCGATGTCGACTACCAAGGTCTCTTTCTTGAGGCCATTATGCAGCCTGATGAGGCGGACAAGGAACTCACGCGTTGGGTGGACAGTGTGCGCCATACCGCCGAACAATCACGTCGTCTCAATCAGTCGATTGAAGCAGGCCCTCCCCCTCTGGAAC
>JAKAAL010000367.1 GCA_021802375.1 Bacillota bacterium
TCGCATAGACCCGGCCCCCGCGTTCTCCCGCATTCGGCGCCGCCAGCGCCAAAAAAGGATTGGCATGGTGACTTGAAGCCCCTCGTCGACTTTGCATCGAACCCACCCGCGATGTGGTCTGGGCGAAAGATCCGGCGGGCCCTCTGGCTCGTACCTACCTAGACGTCATCGAGCCCTTCTTTACCCAATTGGCCGCCGTGGGCATCCCGAGTTTGCAGGAAGTGCGCGCGAAGATTCAGGTCGCCTATCACGCCGACTTTTCCAGTGAGCACGCCGCCCAGACTAGCGATGTCGATTATTTTCGGGCGCGGACGACCGATAGCTGGCGGCATGGGCGGCAGCGACATCGCGGCGCGGGATCGGGAACTTGGTGGAAGGGAAGTTACGGTATCAGCGATGAGCGCGACATGATTCCCAATACGGGCCGATACTATTGGCTACCGGTATTGCCCAAGTTCACGGAACCCGACCAACTGAGGGTATATCCGGCCCTGATCACACCCAACACCTTTGCGTCGGAGTCTGAGGTGCGTCAGTTCCTAGATGCCCGCTATCCCGTGGGGTCGGTGCGGGGCCAGGGATTTTGGGCGGAGTTCGCGACGGGCTGGTTTTTGTGTCACAGCGTGGAAAATACCGATGTTTGCCAAACGGTCATCCTCGACGATCTGAACGATGAGATGATCGAACGCCTCGTGGTGACCTGGGGGCCTCACGCGTTTGCCCTGATTCATCGGACGAAGGGCTTGTGGCACCTATATCAGCAGGGGCGAGGCGATCAGGAGGCGACCTGGAGCTTGACTGTTCGTCAGCCATGCCGTTTGGAGGTTGATTCCGACAGCTCTGGATGGTTGGCGTGGCAAGGTCAGCGCATGGTAGACCAGGTTCCGCACGTCCTTGCGGCGGGCGAGCATCGGCTGACCGTGCACCCTCCCGTGGCGCTGGCTATTCGCCCCGAGAAGGCCACGGAACGACCTGTCGAGCAGAGGATGGGAGGGCAGCAGACGATCGGTGCTTTGGGACAAGAAGGGGAGGGATAAGCGATGCGTCTTCATCATAGTGAAATCTTAAAAGTGCCGCCGTGGTGGATCGTTGTGCGGAAACGTGACGAGGGATCCGTCGGCCGAGGGGAGGCCAACGTGCCCAAGCGCGTGCGTGCCGTTCGGAGCGTCCTTGCCGACATGGTCGAAATCCTTAGCCATTTCCCGTCTTGGTGTCGATGGTGGATGGACCGAAAGAGGGTCGGTAGAGCGTCAAGGCCGGCATGGTATCAAGTGCGTGACGTGGGCGGCAGGCGGTCGTTGGCACCGATCGAGTCGATGTAGGTCGGCACGATGCGCCAAACGGTTGGTACCGTGGTTTGGCCAAGCTCCCAAGGGACGGACCCTTGTGGAGGTGTGAGACCGAAAGGCGCAGCTGGGGGCCAGTGCAGAGCCTGTCGCTGAGAAGTGGTAATCGCGCCTCCGTGCGCATCCAGGCCGAGAGGGCTTCCACGGGGTGTGCCCGCTTGATTTTGGGATCCGGCTCCTGGTATAGCTGGACCGTCACCAGCAGCGCACAGGGCCCGACGACAAGGGGAGGACACATGGGGATTCAGGTGAGTGCTAACGGTCGGTATTTCCATTTAATGGCCGGCAACACCAGTTATATTTTGGAAGCGACCGAGGAAGGGTATCTGGCTCACTGGTATTGGGGAGAGCAGCTTCGCCGCGATGCGAAGGTGGACCGCCGGGATCTGTTGATCCCTCGAGCGTTTGCTCCGCGGCCCCTGCCGGACAATGAGCGCTTTTCTTTGGAGGCCTTACCCCAAGAATATCCGACGTGGGGAACCGGGGACTATCGGGTACCGGCCTATCAAATTCAGTTAGCCAACGGGACCACGGTGACCGATCTGCGCTTTCAGAGCTATCGCCTCCTTCCGGGCAAACCCCGGTTGCCGGGCTTGCCGCATCTCAGGGCCGATGATGCGCAGGTCGCCGAGACGCTGGTGGTTGTGCTATTCGATGACCGGGCGGAGATCGGCGTGGAGATAAGCTATACGGTGTTTGCTGCTCTGGATGTCATCGTACGTTCGGTTAAGGTGACTAACCACGGACAGCACCCTTTGGCGATCCAACGCGTCTTGTCGGCGAGTGTGGACCTGCCGGAAGCCGATTGGCACTGGATCCGGTTGACCGGGGCCTGGGCACGCGAGAACGCGATTGAGCGCACGCCGGTCGGGCGCGGTATGAGCTCGGTGCAAAGTCGACGAGGGGCTTCAAGTCACCATGCCAATCCTTTTTTGGCGCTGGCGGCGCCGAATGCGGGAGAACGCGGGGGCCGGGTCTATGCGATGAACCTCGTCTATAGCGGAAACTTTGTCGCGTATGCGGAAGTTAATGGGTTTGAAAACACGCGTTTGGCGATTGGCATCGATCCCTTTCAATTTCAATGGACCCTGGCTCCGGGTGAGTCATTTCAGACCCCGGAGGCGGTGCTGGTCTTCTCAAACCAAGGATTAGGCGCGATGTCGACAACGTTTCATGCCTTATATCGTCAACACCTCATGCGAGATCCGTGGCGTAACCGCGTGCGGCCGATTGTGTTGAACAACTGGGAGGCGACCGCCTTTGATTTCGACCAAGATCAACTGCTGCACATGGCGGTCACGGCTAAAACGCTGGGCATTGAGACCTTCGTCGTCGATGATGGCTGGTTTGGACGGCGAAATGATGCACGCAGTTCCCTAGGGGATTGGACACCGAATCGAGAAAAACTGCCGGACGGCATCACAGGGTTAGCGACCAAGGTCCACGAACTCGGACTCGATTTTGGGCTGTGGGTCGAACCGGAGATGGTATCTCCCGATAGCGACCTGTATCGGTTGCACCCGGACTGGTGTCTTCATGTTCCGGAGCGCCCGCGAACACAAGGGCGCCACCAACTCATCCTCGACCTTTCTCGATCCGACGTCGTGCAATGGATGATTGATTGGATGTCGGAGCTGCTGACTAGCGCACCGATTGATTATATCAAGTGGGACATGAACCGGAACATGACCGAAGTGGGATCGCCCGCTTGGCCTGCCCACCAACAGGCTGAGGTGGGGCATCGCTATATGTTAGGGCTATACCATGCGCTGGAGACGCTGACGACTCGATTTCCCGAGGTGTTGTTTGAAGGCTGTTCGGGAGGGGGTGGGCGATTTGATCCGGGCATGCTGTTCTTTATGCCCCAAACCTGGACCAGTGACGACTCGGATGCGATAGACCGCTTGATCACACAATACGGCACGAGCTTAGCCTATCCGCCGATCGCGATGACTGCCCATGTGTCCGCCGTGCCGAGCCAACAAGTAGGGCGGGTGACCCCACTGGCAACGAGGGCGTGGGTCGCCATGTCAGCGAACTTTGGCTACGAATTGGATGTGACCCGACTCGCTACTGCGGAGAGCCAGGCGATTGCGCAACAAATCAAGACGTATAAGGATCTCCGTCCTCTCGTGCAATTCGGCCAGTTTCATCGCTTAGTCGATTCCGCGCAAGCAAACGAGGTCGCGTGGATGTTTTTGGATTCCCATCGAGCAGAGGGACTGATGGTGTGGGTCCATCGGATGGCGGAACCGGCGGCGCCGGTGCGATGGCTGCGTCCGACGGGCCTGGACAGCGACCGCGTATACCGAGTGATGGAGTGGCAGGACGATGGGCAGTGGCGGACAAGCGGGGTGTATGGGGGAGACGAGTTGATGCATGTCGGGATTGCGACCCGAGCCGTATCCGACTTTGGTGCACGCGCATGGAAAATCCACGCCGTGTCCGCCGGGTGAGGTGAAACGGCATCCCCACGGTAGTCGACCTTGGCCGCCGTGGCGGGCAAAAGGAGTTCTAGGGGTCGATATCTCCGCCGCCCGGGCCCGTGCGGATCCCAGACTTCTGCATCCCGACGGTGGAGGTCGATCACCAGTGACAAGCTGATCGGGTATGTTGAGCGCAATCGTAACCATATTAATTGGACGACCATAGCGTGGTCGATGAGAGGGAGTCCACGCCAATTGAGGCTGATAGCTGAAAACGTGCGGTGCTCGATGCGTAAGGTGGCGCGCTAGGTTATGTGGAGAATTATCGAATACGCGATGCCCCGCCGTGCGACTATTCCTTAGGGCTTCCCATAACACCTACCTTGGGATCGGTTCACAATACGCACCGGTGCCGTGGTTATCGGATGAAATGAGCGGGTTGCCGACCTCTCGGTTCATTTGGATACCTAAACCCACCGTTCGCGCACCGATTCCTGGCTGCTGGAGGATGTCGCGACCTCTCCACCGAGAGGTATTATGGGGAGAGTTATCCGGCGTTTTCCGCGTAAGAATTGGGATAGCGGCTACAAACTCACCATAACCTAGCGCACCACATTACGCATTCATATGTAGAGCTCTACATATGATGCGATTCCACTTGCTGGTGCTGGGCGGAAAGTGACTGATTTGGACGGTAAGCCCGGTTTCATCCGCGAAATTCTGTAGTTCGAGTTTGAAACCATGGGGCCGATACCCGTTACTACCACCCCCGTCGGGGGTGATGAAGCGTTCCGTCGCGCCGGGGTAAGCGGTACGGCCCATCTGGTACCACCATTGACGGATACTCGCGACGGCGAACTCGGCCGTATCATGATCAATCCCCACACTAACCCAATCTGTGTGACTGACCGGACCATAAATGCCCTATGGGATGACCTTGCCGAGCTCGGGATCGGGAAAGTCATGCGCATTCACTTCGACAGGCTGACCCTTCGGGTGATATTCTTGGCCTCCATTTTCAAAAATTACCGATTAGTTCCTTATTTGTTAGCATCCACGGATATTACGGGTTGACCGCGATCTTGGAAATCTTGGGCTTGCGCCGCAATATACTGCAACTGTTGGTCGGTTCCCCGGTCGAATCGCTTGCATCGAATACCCCTCGGCAGCCAACAGGCGGGACACCGTGTTGGCGCTCATCGGCATTCCTTGTGTCGTAACTTCATCCGCCAGATGGTTCAGACTTTTCGAGGTCCACAGCAAGGGAGACTCGGGATCCTCTTGCGTGTCCCCTTCGACCAGCTTGCGTAAGGCAGGCACCAGGTCTGGGGAAATCTCGGGAATCTCCTTGCGCCGCGGGGAGCGCCACCTCGCCTTGCAGTGGTGCGACGCCGAGTTGTAAGGTATCCATCGCGAACCCTGTAATCCCCCGAACGGCATCGTGACTGCCTGTTCCTAACGACAATGCCATCGCCGCCCCGACCAGTCGGATGGCCTTCTCATCGAGATGGCCCGCTTACCGTTCAAACAGGCGGCGGTCATGCTCCCGCTCCGCATCATTCCAAGTCAAAAGCTTGCATCTT
>JAKAAL010000368.1 GCA_021802375.1 Bacillota bacterium
GACCGGTGGGTCCCGGGGCATTGGCCGGGCGGTCGTGGACCTCTTACTTCAGGAAGGTGTCAAAGTGGCGACGGGATGTCGCCACCCCGAAGCAATTACCGATTGGCCCGATCAGCCGGATCAACTACTAGTAGAGAGGCTTGACGTAACCGACCCCCACAGCATCAGCGGATTTGTTGATGCGGTAACGGCTCGCTTTGGCCACGTGGATATGTTAGTCAACAACGCCGGAAAGGCCTACCCCGGCTCTTTCCAGGACCTATCGGACGAAGCCTGGCAAAGTGACATCAATGTGAAGCTGTTGGCTCAGGTACGGATGTCACGCCGCGTTCTGGAAAACATGGCCGCCGGCGGACGCATCGTGAATTTGTCGGCGGTGTTCGGAAAAGAGCCGGATCCCCGGTTCTTCGCTTCCAGTGTCAATCGCGCCTCGTGCACCGCGTTCACGAAGACCTTGGCCAAAGAAGTGGCGGTTCGCGGAATTCGGGTGAATGCGGTAAGTATTGGCTTTGTGTACTCCGGACAATGGGAGGGCCGTTCCGAGCAATACTTCAAGGACATGGTGGAACGGTTTGGGGTGCCACTGGGGCGCTTTGGGCGTCCTGAAGAAGCCGCGGCCGCAGTAGCCTTTTTACTGTCCCATCCCGCGTCCTACTTGACGGGCGTGGTCTTGGATGTCGACGGTGGTATGGCTAAGTATTTGTGAGGAGGTCATCGGATTGTCCATCGATCGCAACTATTTTAAGGACCGGACCGAATGGGATGGCACCTATCCCTATCCACCTGAGTTTAAGCATATGGAGGACCTATCGGGATTAGAGGCGGCACCCGGTGTTCTCCTGAAGCCATTTTGGGGACAAAGCCTGATGGCCAGTTATGTAACCTTTGCTCCAAATTCCGTGGCACCGCTCCATCAGCATCAGCAGGAGCAACTGAGCCTGGTGTTGCAAGGGTGTCTATTTTTCACCGTGGGAGATCAGTCCCAGTGGATGGAAGTGGGAGACGTGGTCTCGATTCCCGGCGGTGTGCCCCATGCAGCCGAGGCCGGACCCGAAGGAGCCGTCGCGGTGGATATGTTCTCACCCCCCCGAGACGGATTTAAACGTGACTTAGAAGCGAAGTAAAGGACAAGGGCCCCGGGACACCGGGTAGCCATAGAGCCGAGCCTACGGAGTCTGGTGTGGCAAGTCTTGGCGGGTCTGACTTAAGTACCAGTTGGATACGGCGTCGGTGTCGAGTGTCTGCCTTAAGCTTTCGGAGCTACTTGGTGAGGCCTCAGCTAGCACGGAGCCATTGGGATGGATGATTCCGGTGGGACACCCTGATGCTTCATGAGCGGCGTTAGCGGCCACCACAAAGCGTTGATTTTCCGCGGCGCGGCTCACCAGGTGGCTTCGCCATACCGGTCGGTTCGCGCTCTGGTCAATGGTGTGGGTCAGATACACGAACACCTCGGCACCGGCTTGTGCCAAGGCGTGCCATTGGCCGGGATAACGGATCTCCCGGCAAAGTTGCACCCCGACGCGCAATACCCCCCGTTGCGTGTTTAGGTGGAGAACAGGGAGCCGATCGCCCGGTACCATATGGCCACGCTCATGCCACGCTAAATTGACTTTGTTATAGGTCTCTACCTCACCTTGAGGACCCAAATAGACGGCCTGGTTACGCCAGCCCATGCGGTCGGGCCGACAAACCCCCACAAAAAGGTGGATCCGGTGGGTCACGACTAATTGACTTAGACGGTCCAGATTGCGCTCGATTTCACTTGGATTTATCTGGTCCAGGAAGCGAATGTCGTCGGAGTACCCCGACAGCGATCCTTCCGGCAATACGACCAAGTCGTCGGGCTCGCATTGTTCCACGACGCGGTGGATGTGTCGTAGATTTTCTGCGGTAGATAAGGTGACGGGAAATTGACCAGCGACTGCATGAACTAGCATTTGGTGCCCCCCTTTTCCGTTGCTATATCACATTCCATTTCGACAAATTCAAACAGATCGCCGTTGGTGGGTTGCATAAAGGTCTTGGTGATTGAAAATCCTGCCCGTTGATACACCGTTGACGCTTGAATTCGAAATAACCCACGAGAGCCCCGGAATCATCCGTGACCGCGAATTTGGTATGTGGTTCCCGCGCCTCGTATTCTAGAAACTCGCGAAGATCTTCGGGATCCGCGTCGAGGTCGTAAAATGCGTATTCGCCTGGATAACGCCATTGCACAATGGCACGGGTATGGTCTAAGGACATTGGCTGGAAATGATAGGACATGAGCCACCTCTTCTTGATATAACCACATGCAACGCCCGTCGTCGACTGATGATCCGTCGACCGTGGGCGGAGCAACGACGAAAAATACCCTCGTTATCGGGCGGCGTATTTCTATGCTGGGATGGGACTGACTCGTTTTATTAATGCTGGCGTATGCAGACCGTAGACCCCGTATTTCCCAACCCCAGAAGTGCCCCGTCGATGTGTTATGCTAGGCCCAAGAGATTTATGTCGGATCGGCTAGGGGGGTATACGCCTTCCCTGGATGTGTTATGGGAAACCGAGGGAAATTTGCCGATGCATGTATTAGTTGCGCCCGGAAAATTTAGAACCATGGTTAAAGCCTCGGCATTAGCCGATGCGATTGCTCGCGGTCTCAAACGAGCCGTACCGTCTTTAGAAGTGACGCTGATGCCGTTACCGAGCGCTGGACTGGGGTCGATGGACATCGTGGTACGGGCCCTTGGCGGGCGGGTGCGTCGCGAACAGGTGTTAGGCCCGTTTGGTCGCCCGACCGAAGCAAGGTGGGCCATGTTGCCTGGCCGCATTGCTTGGATCGACGCGGCCGAGGTGATTGGGCTCGGCTTGAAAACCCCGCATCGTGATGCAACGCGTGCCAGTAGTCGGGCGCTTGGCGAACTTTTGCAACAAGTTATTCGCTATCAACCCGAATTTTGTTACGTGACCATGGGGGATACCATTGTTAACGACGGGGGGATCGGGCTATTAGAGGCTTTTCACGTACGTTTTTATGATGACCAAGATAACTTAATTGCCCCAGGCACGGCAGGACTCGAGAGGCTGGCCCGCATAGACTTTCAGGACTTAACTCCGCCAAGCATTCCGATGTTTGGTCTCTACCCCCAGCCTTATCCGGCATCCGGGGATTCCGGTGCCACTATTCAATTCGGCATGGAAAAGGGGGTTCCCGAATTTCGCATCCCGCTGGTTGATGCGGCAATGCAGCGCTATGGAGAAATTTTGGAAACCCATGTTTCGATGCCTCTGACTGCGTCGCCAGGAGCTGGCGCTGGTGGCGCGTTAGGGCTAGCCTTGGGATTTTTAGGGGCCCAATTGGGCCCCGGAGTCGCCACGGTGGCGCAGTTATTGCATCTAGAGCAGCGTGCGGCCTCCTGTGATTGGGTCGTGACGCTGGATGAGCACGTCGATAAGATGAGTCGACACGGGGTTGCCGGAGAGGTCGCACGGTGTGCCCAGAAGGTTGATCGCCCCGTAATCGTGTTAACCGAAGCCATTGGCAACGGCTACGAATTCTTATACGATCGTAACGTATGGGGGATTTACCCCTGGTTGGATCGTCCCCGAACCCCCAAAGAAGCCGTACGTTCGACGACCGCCTTAGTGGAGCAAGCCAGTTTTCGGGTCGGGATGTGGATGCGGCGTATGGACCCACGGTCGTAACCCAATACATGGCAGGACCGGATAAGTTAGTTAAAAGAGGGAGCGATGACACAAATGGACTATGACGCGATTAAGGTTACGATGACGGATCGCATCAACACGATTGCGATTAACCGTCCGGATAAGCTCAATGCGTTAAATAATCAAGCCTTGACTGAATTGATGGTCGCCCTTAAGGATGCCGAACGTGATGACGCCTGCCGGGTGGTCATCCTCACGGGAGTCGGGCGCGGCTTTTGTGTCGGCCAAGACCTTAAAGAACACCAAGAGCACGGCGGTGCGGACCGGATTGGAGAGCACGTGGCTCAGTATTACAATCCGCTGGCATTAAAACTCTACCATTTTCCCAAGCCGACTATTGCCATGATTAACGGAGTTGCCGCGGGGGCGGGGATGTCCTTGGCGTTGGCCGCAGACTTTCGGATTGCCTCGACGGCGGCACGCTTTAGTCAGGCCTTCGTCAAGATTGGGCTTGTGCCGGACTCCGGTTCGAGCTATCTGTTGCCGCGGCTCATTGGCCCCGCACGGGCTTTGGAGATGGCGATGTTAGGTGACGTGCTTGACGCCGAGACCGCGGAGCGCTGGGGTCTTTTGCATCAACTTGTGGATCCCGCTGAACTAGAGGCGTCCACGATGCTTATGGCGCGTCGGCTGGCCGAGGGACCACCCCTAGCCCTTGCCGCGATTAAGCGGAGTATCCATCGTGGAATGGAGCATAATTTTGAGGAGAGTCTTGAATTTGAACGCGGTCTTCAGGCCGCGGCGGCCCGGACCGCCGATCATCGCGAAGGGGTCAAAGCGTTTCTTAATAAAAGGGCGCCCGAGTTTGTCGGCCAATGACCGGCACATCTCCTCAACTCCTAGTGATCGGGGCCGGCACCATGGGACGGGGGATTACCGAGGTCGCCTTACGGCATGGCTGGCGGGTCCATCTCGTCGACCCCGATGCGGGGCAGCGAGAAATGGCGAAGAAATCCATTGAAAAAGGATTAACGCGGGGGGCAGCCCCCGATCCCACTTGGGCTGAGCGCCTGACTTTAGGCTCCAACTGGGCCGGGACGCTACCTTCTTGGGTGATTGAAGCGGTACCGGAAACCATGACGTTAAAGGGTCCCCTATTCACCCGCCTAGATGAGGAATTTGGACCGGAGGTCTGGCTCGCCTCCAACACCTCCTCGATTGCCATCACAGAAATCCAAGGCGTGGCGCGAAGATTTCCCGAACGCGTGGGGGGCTTGCACTTTTTTAACCCCGCGCCGCGGATGGCCCTGGTGGAAGTGATTCGGGGAATGGCCACGAGTTCGCAGTATGTTGCGGCGGCTCTCGATGTGATTAGGCAGTGGGATAAGGAGCCGGTGGTGGCACCGGACCGTCCGGGATTTTTAGTGAATCGGGTGGCGCGTCCCTATTATCTGGAAGCGCTCCGCATGGTAGAGGCCGGGGTTGTGTCGCTGGAAATCGTTGATGGCATCTTTGAAGGAGCGGGATTTCCAATGGGACCTTTTCGTCTCATGGACCTGGTCGGGATAGATGTCAATTTTGCCGTCACCGAATCGGTGTTTATCCAGACGTTTTATGATGCCCGGTATCGACCGGCGCCCCTGCAACAGCAAAAAATGCGTTTGGGGCACTTAGGGCGCAAGAGTGGACGGGGGTTTAGA
>JAKAAL010000369.1 GCA_021802375.1 Bacillota bacterium
ATGAGCTAAGAGGTCACAGGCATAGTGCCAGCGGTCGGGGCGGATGATTTTAATTGGCAAAGTTTCCCGCGTAAGGGTAATCGGCGGGATCGTCGGTGGGGGTTGCCGTAATACCTCCCATTGGCTAAACATGGCTTGAATGGTGACTGGAATATCCAACGGGGGTTTAAATGGGTTTTTTGGCATGGCCGGGTACCATTGCTGGCCATTCCATTGCCAGCGCACATGGCGTTGCTGGAGGAGGGTCTTATAGGGAGCCAGGGCCGAAGGCCACGTCGCATCCCATATTGGATGGGGTTGCATCAAAATCAGTCCTTTCTTCGACAATCTTAATCAATTATACCTTAAATCCTAGCTAATGACTTGCAAACCATTTCAAACCGTTGTAGAATGGGTTTTGAAGTAGCAATGGGGGTGTATGTTCAATGGGGTTTGGGACGAAAGTGGATCGGGATATTGATGCCTTCCAACGCCGTATGCGCTTGCAACTACGAAAAAATTTACAACAGGTGCTCACCAATCAGCCAATTATCACAGAACGCCGAGCCCGAATCACGCTGCCCCATGAGGTGGGGTCGATCCCGCAACCAGGGACTTCCCCAAAATTTCCATTACGCCGATGGCTGGATCGGCGGGATCCGATTACCAGTCGTCCAGGGGATGAGATTGGCCGGATTCCGTCCGAGCAGGCAGGGTCGGGATCTCAAGGGGGTGAGGATCCCGGATCCCATGGCCTCGATGTTTGGGTTAGTGAAGATGATCTATATGCCTTGATCGCAGAAGAGTGGCAATTGCCTCGGTGGGAACCGCGATCCGATGGGGAGATCCCGGAGGAAGAGTGGCAGTGGAATCGCCGGGGATTGGTTGGCCCTCCATCTCGATGGCTTCGGCGGCAGACCTTGCGGGAGATGTTGCGCCGGGGAGGGCGTTTGGATCAAGATGCCTTGCGGTACCGTAAAGCCTCTTCCATAGAGGTGCCAGAGACCTCAGCGGCGGTAGCTTTGATTCGGGATATTAGTGGGTCGATGGCCAATCCTAGGGTCACGGCCTGGATTCGTGCAATGGCCTTTGTTTTGTCTATGTGGTTGCGACAACGGTATCCCACGATTCGGTTGGAATTTTTCACGTATGACATTGACGCACGGCAGGTGACAGATGAAGCGGAGTGGTTTGCAATTAGGCCCCAGTTCGGTGGGACGCGCTTAGCAAGTGCCTTAGATTTGGTGACCGAGACCTTTACTCGGCAGTATCCCCCGGCGCAATGGCAATGGTATCAGTTCCTGTGGACGGATGGCCAGGATTTGGAGGAAAAGGCCGTGATGGCGTGGCTTTCCGATCACGTGTCGGAATGGAACGAATTGGGATGGGTGGCCATCAGTGAAGGGGGATCGGAGAGTCTATTGGAGACCGGCATTTTTCAGGAGGCAGAGCGTTTGGCCACGGAAGAGGCGTATGACAATTTGTGGCTCGTCGAAGTACGGAATGATGATCACCTCCGAGAAGCCTTGGCCATGCTGCTGTCGGATCATGTTTCGGAGGGGCGATAATGGATCTCTTGGGGTTATCGGAAGCGCGATATCAGCAACTGTTTGATCAGGCTAAGGCATTAGGAGGGGATCCGGGCACCGTGTTTTGGACCCTGGCCTCACGGGATCAAATGGCTCGGGTGATCTCCTATGGCGTTCCTCACCGGTTCAATCACTGGAGCTTCGGGAAGCGGTACTTGGAAGTATTGCAATCCCCTGGGCGATTGTATGAGTTCGTGGTGTGGAATCCTACGGGATCCGAAGCCTACATCGATGCCACATTGGATACGGACGAGGTGGAAATGATTGCGGCCCATGTCCTCGGCCATAGTACCGTCTTCGGGCAGAACCGCTGGTTCCGGCGGGATCTGGCATTAGAACGTCTTAGCTGGATGACCCACGCGGAATGGGTGGATACGCGCACCGAAGACTTGGCAGAAGAGGTGTTGCAATATGCCCATTTGTTCCATCAACGGACGGGATCCGCTACTCGCGTTAAAGTATTGCGCCATACCAAAGAGGCCCTAGACCTTGAGATTTTGCCGGATCCTGGGCTTTTACAGGTCTATGCTCCCTTAGATCTGCTCTTAGGACTAGAGGATGCCACCCATCCCCCTTGGTTTCGAGATCCCGTGGTTCCTTCACCCCCTTCCGATGCCCATCAAGAATCTGCATCAATGTTCTGGCGCATATGGCGGGGAGAAAATGTGGAGATAGCTTCGGAGCAGGTGGAGGACGCAGCGCTAAAGGCCATGGGCCGATCCGCATGGTCCATGGTGGACGTGGTGGATGTGCTCGGGAGCACGGCCCGATCCCCGTTAGTTCGGGAAGCGGTGCAATGGCTACGCACGGAATGGGATTATTTTTGGGCTTTGAAGTCTACCAAACTTCTGAACGAAGGATGGGCTACGTACATTCACCAGCATCTTACGGCTTCTCCCTCTTCCGAAAAGGCGGCCTGGGTGCAAAGTCACCTTCGAAGTGGGGTGGAGCGCCAAGAGGCGACGAATCCCTATTGGCTCGGATCTGCATTGTTCCAACTTTTGGAAGAGGATGGAGAGGATCCCGCCGAGTGGATGGAACGAAGCGATGACCATTTGTTCTTGACCATGGCCATGACGCCCGAGCGAGTGCGAAAGTTACAGTTGTTCCCTATTGAGGTAACTCCAAATTTTGGTCTGCATGATTCGTATTGGGCCATTTTCCATGATCATGTTGCCGTAGAAGAGGTGGGGATGCGCTTGGCGGATTGGTGGCAAGCCATAATTCACGGCGGGATCGGGACTCCCCAAATTACCTGGACGGATCCGCGACATATCCAGGTGTCTTCATTGTGGGGCCAATCTCTGTACGGGACGAAGCCGCCCCCTGCTTCATTGGATCTGTGGTGGTTTATTGGGGTTGCCACATTGTTAGGCCGATCCATTGAGGTGACCCTGGAAGGATCTTTTCTTCAGGCGAAATTGACGGATCAACTGAAAACTTTAACGGCCAAATAAGGGGGATAAGCGACATGGGACTATGGACGCAAGTGCAACAAGCAACACCAGATGTTGAATCCTTGTGGGCGGGCTCATTGGCGGAATGGGTGGATCAGTTGCCAGATCACCCAACCTGGGCGGATTCGGCGGCACGGCGGATTTGGCGCATGGTGGAAATGGCGGGCGTCGATCCTGCTGAAGAGGGACAACCTCCTCATTACCGATTTTTCGACGGGATCCTTTTTGGATCCGATGCGGCGATCCATCAAATTATGCAGGCATTAGAAGCCGCTGCCCTGGGTCTATCCTTACGGCAACGTCTGTTGCTTTTAGTCGGACCCCCTGGTTCGGGGAAGAGTACCTTTGTCAGTGCATTGAAGCACGGATTGGAACGGTTTACCCAAACGTCTGAAGGGGCGGTGTATGCGATTCAAGGTTGCCCGATGCACGAAAGTCCCTTGAATGCCCTTCCAGATGCAGTGTGGGAGGAAATCAATCATACCATTCCCCTAGGGGATCGTCGTCGGCTTTGTCCGGTTTGTGTTCAACGCTATCAGGCCACGGATCCCGCCACCATCCCCGTGGTGCCCATTACGTTTTCGGAACGGCATCGTCGCGGGATCGGCACGTATACCCCTCCTGATCCTCAAGATGCGTCGGTGGCCGCGTTACTGGGGTCTACGGACTTCGCGAAGTTAGGGCAAATTGGATCGGAAGCGGATCCCACGGCCTATAACTTCGATGGGGAACTCAATATCGCGAATCGCGGGATCCTCGAGTTCATTGAACTCCTCAAGGCCCCGACACAACAACTCCATCCCCTGCTTACGGCAACCCAGGAGCAGCAAATTAAGACAGATCGGTTTGGGATGATCGATATTGATGAAGTGCTCATCGGGCACACGAATTTTGAAGAATTCCATCGATTCGTCGCAGATCACCGGAATGAAGCATTCTTGGATCGGATTGCCATTACCTATTTCCCGTATCCCTTGCGCTTTCCCGATGAGGTGCAGGTCTATCGTAAACTGTGGCGGGGATCCATTCATGTTGATCCCCATCTGTTCGAGACCATGGCCGTGTATGCGGAACTTACCCGCGTCCAGGTGAAAGAGAGTAGTCAATCGGCTGGCCCGTTGTTGGACAAGGTATTGTGGTATGGCGGGAAGGGGGAGGACAAAGACGCTCGGCAACGGAAAGCCTTTTGGGAAGAGGAGCGCACCAAGTTCCCGGAAGAAGGACTGACCGGCCTGTCACCTCGTCGTTTGCTGGTGGTTCTGGATCGATTGGCGGCGGGATCCACTTGTGTGAACACCCCGCAGTTCCTCTTGGAATGGACCAACTCCCTTCGATCTACAGAACATCCTGGTATTGCCCCTGCGGATGTGAAATCCCTCCTCAGCAACCTAGAAACGCTTCGAATTTACTACAATACCCAGGTACGAGAAGACTTGCAGGAAGCATTTTTTGATGCATTTGAGGCGAACGCGGATACCTTGTACCATCGGTACTTGGAAACGATTCAAGCCTTGGTGCATCACGAGAAAGTCAAAGATCCGTTTACCGGACTGTTAAAGGATCCCGATGCTCGGTTTGCGGAGTCCATCGAAACCTTGTTGGGGCACCGGGGGGCGGACGCCGATCATTTTCGCATGATGGTCTTAGCCGCCCTAGGCACGTTGTACCAAGGGAAAACGGAGGTGCATTGGGATTCCTACCCCCCCTTGGCCCGTGCGATTCGGAAGCGGATGTTCGAGGACTCCTCGCAGTTGTTACGGACGACCTTCGCGACGATTACCCCGGATGAAAAGCAACAAGAAAAGTTAGGCCAAGTTCGGCAACGGTTGATCGCGAAGCGCGGGTATTGCGAGCAATGCGCATACGCGGTGTTGCGGTATGCCCCGGACATTTTCGTGGAAGAAGGGCGCAGTCGCTAATGCAGCGGGAAGGGGGAAACATAGTGACCAAATTACTTGCCTGGCAAGTGCGGGAGATTACGGGGATTCAACCTGATCAACTGACTTATGGATTGGTGCGTGGCTACATTCAGGCCGCGCCCGAGACCTTTCGGCATATGCATTTGTTTACGGTGGATCAAGCTGCACAGATTGCCGTGGCGACCCTGTTCCTGCCCACCTATCGGGTGGCAGCGGCTTGGGACAAGGCGGCGGAAGGGATGCGAGATCCCGCCGTGCGCCTAGAAGCCTTGGCGTATATTGCACGGCGCATGGTGGGGGAAGGGGTTATCGGTGATTTGAAATGGGGTTCGGCAGTACAGGCATGGTTGGCGGCAGGATCAACATATCCACAAGCAGAGGGGGCGTAATCAGTGCAAGGA
>JAKAAL010000370.1 GCA_021802375.1 Bacillota bacterium
TAAGACAGTCGATATTCTCACTAAGTACGCTTTACGATATTCAGATACAATCGTTCTCTTGCCCCCGTCACAGCATCTTGGTCCAAAAGATAACTTTGCTGGCTTATTAACATACTCGAAGGCTTCCTACACAATGTTTAGCGACCAAGACGACGTGTGGTTACCAACGAAGGTGGCAGACACCCTGACGGCTATGATTGATTTGCAAAAACGTAATGGAACTCATGTTCCGTTGTTGGTTTATTCAGATTTAGTTGTTGTTGATGAGAATTTAATGCAGATCAGTTCATCGTTCTTTCGTCATGTTCGAACCAAGCCCCATGACACCCTTAAACCTTTGTTGCTGCATAACTCCATTGCGGGATGTACTATGATGATTAATAGAAGCCTGAGGGAAATGGTGCCTACTATTCCGGAAAGGGCGATAATGCATGATTGGTGGATTGGTTTAATGGCCGCAGGATTCGGCAGGATTGTTTGTATCCCGCAACCTACACTCCTTTACCGTCAACATACAGCCAACGCGGCCGGTGCCAAGCCATGGAGTCCAAAGCAGATTATAACCGATCACTTATCCGGATCGTGGCGCCGTGTTCTTAATGCGACGCAGTTTCAGGCAGAAATTTTTTGTTCCCTTTACGGCCCCAAATTGGATAGCAGCACGCGGCAGATGATATACGCCTATGCCAATCTGCATAATCAGAATTGGTTTGTTCGCAAATGGATTGTCTTAAAATATCGCTTGCTAAGAACGGGACTAGTGGCCGCCCGAGGAATGTTGTTTTTCATATAAAAGTAGTTCCATCATTATGAGGCGAGTGCACTCGGGGTTTAGGACGGGAATGGTAATCAGCGCGAACTTCAGGAAGGCGGTATTTAATGGACAATGTTATAAGATCTCGCCCGTGCCCTGATTGCTATGTGTGTGGTTCGATTGGTACGCCATTATATTCGGCTTTGCCGGATCGTATTTTTGGAGTACCAGGGACATGGAATTTTTCTTTGTGTTCTAATCCCGAGTGTGGACTGGTGTGGTTAGATCCCGCCCCGTTAGAAGATGAGATTTCTAAAGCGTACAACATTTACTATACCCATTCAGAACGTCGCCACGAGCAATTTTTCTACTGGTTGGTTAGGGTTGGTTTGGCCAGGATTACCGGGCTTCGGCGCTGGGAACGAAAAAGTTCTTATATGACATTAGAACATGAAACTCCAGGACGACTTTTGGACATTGGCTGCGGATCCGGCGTGTTCTTAGAGCGAATGCGTGCTATGGGATGGGATGTAGAAGGAGTAGATTTTGATGCACAAGCCGTGAAACGAGCTCGAACTGCTGGACTTGAGGTTCACTACGGTGAGGTGACAAGCATGAAATACTCCGAAAACCGATTCGATGCGGTTACGATGAATCATGTGATTGAGCACGTATTTGATCCTATAGGTCTTTTGCAAGAATGCCACCGCATTTTGAAGGGTGGCGGGCGGTTGATAGTTGTGACACCAAATGTTTCGAGTAGAGCTCATCAGCAATTTGGGTCTTCATGGCGAGACCTAGACCCACCTCGCCATATTCGCCTCTTTTCTCCGGGAACATTGCGCAATTGTGCAGAACGCTCTGGATTCCTGCACATTAAGACCTGGACTTCCGCGGCGAATGCGTCGTTGTCATGGGCAGGAAGTCTTGACATTAAGGAAACTGGCAGGCACAATATGTTGCGCGATCGTACTTTTCAGACTTTTCTCCGATCTTATATAGGCCAATACCAAGAGTATTTCGCTCTGTCTAGCCATCCTCTTTGGGGGGAGGAGGCTGTGTTAACAGCGGAAAAATCACGATGTTAAAACAGGCATGGTATGACAAGGCAACTATTTGTGGGGTAGTAGTGACTTATTTTCCCGACGGATCTGTGGTCGAAAATGTGCACTCATTACTGTCGCAGGTTGGGCGAGTATTTGTAATCGATAACGGCACCCAAGGACCAAATGCCCAATATCTCAAGTCATTAAGTCGGTTGTCAGGGGTTGTTGTTTGGTGCAATGATAATAACTTAGGGATTGCTGCGGCATTGAATATCGGGGTCAAATGGGCTTCAACCAATGATTACCAATGGGTCGTGACCATGGACCAAGATAGCCGGGTAACGCGAAACATGTTGCAATTAATGTTCGAAGCTTACACCATGTATCCAGACAAAGACCGCGTGGCTATAATCGCGCCGAGGTATCGGGATCAAACACGCAACCTCTTGATAACCTTTGCTGATAAACCCTTTCGGAATGAAATTTATGGCGAAATTCTCACGACGATGACATCGGGTAACTTGATTAAACTCACCATATTTTCTCATGTTGGACTATACAATGAGGATCTCTTTATTGATCTAGTCGATACGGAATTTTGCTTGCGATGTGGAAAAAAGGGCTATGTTGTTTTGGAATGCGAAAGCGCTGTGCTTGACCATAATCTTGGCTATCCAACGCACCATAAGGTATTGTGGAAGAAGGTTACCGTAGGAAATTACCCTCCCATACGGCGGTACTATATGGCACGGAACAGAGTATGGCTCTATAGACACTATGTGACAAGTCATCCGCGATGGATAGCAATGGATATCGTAAACTCGGTAAGAGAGAATGTTGGCGTACTGCTCTTTGAACAGGACCGGCGAAAAAAGATGTTAGCCATGCTACGCGGGGTTTACCATGGTATTATCGGGAAATTGGGTCCAATAAAACCACAGATTTAACGTTTCCGATTGGAGGAGATTCTCGGGGAGGCGCTAAAAATGCCCATACTGAATTGGCCATGAATCTTGTCCTCTTTTCAAAATCTGCTTTCCGTTTTAACTTGGTGCTAAGATAGTTGGGTATTAATTTGAGGACAAGTAGGATGCGGCGGCAAGGATTAGTTTCTAATTTTAGCATTTTGTCTATATCTACTGTGATTCAAGGTGCATTGGGATTCATTACGGTGGTATATCTTGCGCGGATACTTGGACCCAATGGTTATGGGTTATATAGCTATACATGGACCTGGGCGATCTTATGGTTAACCTTGACCCAATTGGGAATTCCTACATGGATGACGCGTGTGGCTTCTGCGCTGCAAGGAAGTGAAAGGATCGCTCGAGTCCAAGAGGCATGGGATGTGCTGTTTTGGTTGGGCCTTTTTGGTATGCTGATCTTCATTGGGGCCACATTGGTTTTACCGATGTCTGGGATGACCAAAATATTGCTAGTGTTATGGTCAAGTTTGCTTTTGCAAAATAGTGTGAACCCCCAATGGATTTACGCTCTTGAACAACAATTGGCGATTCCGGCCGTTGCTATGATTGTGGGTGCCATTTTGCGATTAGTGGCAACGGTGTTGCTCGTCAATGCAGAAGGAAAGCTTAATCTAGCCGTGATAGTTACAGTGACAGCGTTGTGGATTGCTCCTATCGGATTGATTGCTTACCTAGCGATATATCAGGGGTTAAGGTGTCCATGTTGGCCAGGATGGAGGAGGCTAGCGACAACAATTCGGCACAGTTCAATTTTTGCCATATTTGGAGTTGTTGGTGTGATCTATTCGGGAATTGACGTGCTCATTTTACGACACTTTACGACCCTTACTCAAGTAGGTTTTTATTCCGCCGCCACGCGACCACTAGTGTTACTAGCGTCTCTCTTGGGGGTGCTTTTGCAAAGTTTCTACCCTATGGCCAGCCAGTTAGTACATGATAATAGGGAAAAGCTTGAGCAGGTAACGGTCAACATTCTACGCATGGTCGTGATTGTTACCATTCCCATTGCTATCGGTGCGATGGTTGTGGACCACTCGTTTATCGCAGGCCTCTTTGGTAACCAGTATCAATCGGCAAGTGTGCCATTTGCTATTCTTACTGTGAGTTGGATGATTACGGCGATTAGAGAGGTTTTTGCCATCAATCTGGTCGTTACCTATGGAGAAAAACGTTATCTTCGCGCCGTTTTAATTGGGGCAGGAATAAACTTGCTGACAATGCTGGGGCTGGTCCACTGGGGGGCGACAGGGCTCGCCGCCGCTCTTGCCTGTTCTCAGGCATTTCTTATGATTTATACCGGACGTTTGGTCCGCCATCAATTCCGCGACATCAATTTTCCGTGGCGGACTGCATGGCTTGCAGTTCTTAATAGTCTAATTATGGGCGCGGTTGTCTATGAATTACTGCCTTATACATCCGTATGGGTCGTAATTGGCATCGGAATATTTGTGTTTACGGGACTGGCCTTTATTACCCGACTGTTAACGTGGGCCGATCTGATGGCTATGAAGGGGGCTTAAGAGCTTAAAGGTCTCAGAAATGCCCCCCATGTCGGTCATGATCCAATTTTGTGAAAGAGATAGACGGGGCCTTGGTGATAGAGCTCTTTCCACTGGGGACTTTTTTCGAAGTCGAGTAGCATGACCTGAAATTTTCGGATGGAGATTCCGTAAAATTGATAAATGTTTTGGTTCTTATCCAGCAATACAAATGCATCGTTTGGCACCTTTTGGGGGTAGGAAGTGAGAATTGCTACGTGGCTACGATTGACTAACTTGTAAAGGGTGAAGTCTTGGCCATAAACAGGAGCTTGGGGCGGGATCAACTGGCTGGCGACAGTGAGTTGACGAGCTGCACGAGTAGGCCAGAGTATCGGACCAAAAGATTTCCAGGTTAGGCTGGCCACCAAGATAGGGATCGGCAGAGCCATAAACGTGAAACGCAGGGTCCTCTTGGTTAACAGACTCATCGCAATAGTCAAGGAGGCAAATAGGAAGGGAACCATAAACAGGCTATATTGGTTAACGAGCCACTGCTGTTGCACATAGTGGGAGTAAACATTGAAGAGAATCATCGTCGAGGCAGGTATTAGCACAATGAGGCTCTGCTTGTAGAAAAATGGTATAAATGTAACTCCGGCTGCAATTCCAAACAAATAAACCCACACAGTGGAGTGGCCCCATGGAGTTGCTAAAATGGTCAGACGCCCTGCAACGCTGCCCAAAAAACTTCGGGGACTATGGCTGACCCATCCATAGGTGGAGGACCACTGCGCAACATTGCCTGTTGGAGACAGTTTCGGTAAAAGCCATAGCGCTATGGCTGCCATCCAGCCGGAGGACAGCAGTAGACTGAGCCATCCCTGCCACCGATGGCGCTGGATCAACAACATGATCCCAACGCCAAACAATGTCACTGGCATAGTGCCTTTGACTAAGAGGTTGAGAAAGAACAGAACCCAGTATTTTCGCCAGTGGCAATCCCACACACTTTCTACTAAGGCGCATAGCAGAGGGATAGCTATATAACCCATAACCATTGGGTCCAAGTATC
>JAKAAL010000371.1 GCA_021802375.1 Bacillota bacterium
GTTATGGTAATAGGCTTCACGACTGAGGACATATTCGACTTCCCCGGCCTCCGCTCCCGGAATGGGATCCGCCCAATCCGGATAAAACGTTCCCAGGGCCACCTTGCACGAATAGCATTCCTAGCGATTGGGCTCCCCCTGAATAATGGAATAGCGCCAAGGATCAGTTTTGGCCAATTGACGGTCACCATGTGTGGATACTTCTTAACTTTTGCACGAGCGCCGACAAAGTTATTATGGAGTATTTACTTCATGCTGCGAATCAGGAATGTTTGGAGGCGTAAGCGCATTAGAATCCGGGGTGAGAAACCGACTAAAGGGTCCCTTTTTTCCCCGTCCTATTTCTTTCGCACGGTGTGTGCCTCGGCACAAGAACACCACTTCTTTTGGATCCGACATGCGGTAGGAATAGACTGGTAGCGGAAGTTCCGCCCATCTTCCTGCCCCTTATTATCGCGACTGCGATGGATTAGGGTATACTTAAAAAAGCACAAGGAGGAGATGTCGTAATGCGAGTCGTTCAGGTCGAGCCGCGTGATGCATTCAACATTTGGGTCCGGTTTGACGAAGGAGAAAGCGGAACGATCGACCTTCAAGACCTAGCTGGCCGCGGGGTGTTCGATGTGTGGAAAGATAGGCGTGTTTTTGAATCCGTGCATATTAATGACACGGGGTCGGTGGAATGGCTGAACGACGTAGACTTGTGTCCGGACTCTCTGTACCTACGATTAACGGGGAAACACCCCGAGGCCTTGTTCCCGGCTTTGCGAACCGTGCCGTCTGATGCCTGAACTCTGCCGATTTTATGGGATCATCATCCGGATGTACTATGACGATCATAACCCCCCTCACTTTCATGCGTCCTACGGCCCGCACAGCGCGACTATCGCCATTGGCACCCTCACTGTAATCGCTGGCGCTCTGCCGCCTCGAGCCCTCGGATTGGTAGCCGAATGGGCGGCACAGCATGAAGGTGAATTGCACATCGCATGGCAGAGGGCCAAGGCTTTAGAAATTCCGGGGCATATCGATCCTCTGCCCTAGCTAAGGTGTTGCCGTGGACGTCATCCGCCGAGGCGAGCACCGTGCAAGCCATCCTCGATGACTACATCTACGAGACAGGCCGCAAGGTGGATGACAAAGCTTTCAATGCACTCCATCTGACCCCGGGAAACCTTTCATGGGGAGTGGAATTACATAATCCGCCTACAACCGGGCACTCCCCCATGGGGTAGACAAGAGCCCTGTGCCTCTCTTCCGCATAGTGGGCTCGCCTGAGACACCGCCTCATAGTCCGGGTCTCTGCGAACCGGCTAGGATTAGCACCATTCTTGTAGGAGGTATCGGATACTGGAGATCATCGAGGAGCGTGTTCAACCGACCCAGCCTTGCAATCGAAGCCAGAGTTCTTATGAATTCTAGCTCCGGCCTCCCGGCAGGGGTGGTTGACCGGGGAGTTACTGCGGCCATCGGGAGTCACCAGGCCACTCATTGAGCAGGATGTCCGCTAATCGTCGTTTTCGAACATCAACACTCACTTGGGCCACAGCGACTAACTCCTCTTCCACCACATCTCGGTCGCAATCATCAAGAAAATTGGCCAACTGTGACCGGGTTCCCTGATGCCGTTGCCAGCGGTATTCTGCCCAATCGAGCAAGGCCTGCGCTCCAGTGGCAATCGGCAATAACGGAGGCCGTGCGACCAAGTTAGGTGGTTCATCATTAAATAAAGAGGGAATACACTCAAACGACCATTGTGGGGTTAAAGGGCGTGGCGATAGGTGTGGATGAAGGTTATCGACGATCATCAGACGCGTGGGTTGTTGAGAAAGACACCCATGCCACGACAAGGCCCATTCCCCTGATAAATAGCCGCACGGGAACAGATGGGCGACCAGCTCCTCGGGACCAACAGGAGCCCACGGATTCACCCACTGCTGATGGTCCGCATAAAACGGCACCGTTTTGGATAATGCTGCCAGTGCTTGATTCAGCGTTTCAGACGACCATCCCAATCCGCGTTGGGCTGCCTGCAGCGAAACCAGTGGCGAATGCGGTAAAAAGGTTCGGATCCAGTCTTCTAACTGTTTCGTCGTGTTCATAAAAGCGGTCCGCCAGGACGTGGCACCACAGAACTCACTCGAATCGAATCGAGTAAGCGCGCACTACTTTCCGCCATTCCAACCCAAGCATTTTGCGCATCCGTGGACGAAATTTGGTCGGGACGCAAAAACCGCATTAATTCCTCGCGGAGTTGCGATTGCGACTCAATGCTTTGTAGTAGGCCAACTCGTTTTTCTAAATTTTCTCGAAATGTCGCGGCAGAAGCACCATAATCTTGCAACTTACGAGGGATCAGTCGATCGGTAGTAACATTTTCCGCGACTGCAAGAAAGCAATATCCCACACGTCACGGCCCTTGATGTAAGGGCGTAAGCCTAAAGCTACTACCTTGTCGGCAAAAATCTCTTGGGGACTTTCGACTGCCAAGGAAAAGGAGCCTTGGGGTGCAACGAGAGAGGGAATGGCAACATCGTGGGCCGGGACGTTTGCGAATTCCAAATGCACACGAAATGAAGTCGTATCAGGCAACCGTCCAGAGAGAATCGCACGAGACAAAGTTGGAGTGGATTTTTGGATTTTCGTTGCCAAATCGCGCGCCCATGCAAAAATATTCTGCAAATTCTCAACCAGCGCGTCCAGCGCGATAACACTGCAATCCAATCGCCCATGTGGTTGACGCATGACAAAATCCAAATCCTCCGAAAACCGAGTTCTGATAGCATAGACGTAAGGCAGTTCCGCCTTGAAACACTAGACGAGAAAAGGCATCCTGTTCAGCCATGCCATACAGTACAGCTTTTTGAAATCGCTCTCGAAATAGGCAAAGTGTTGGAACGTGATGTTTTTGAGCCTCGATGGTCAATTGATCCCATTCCATCTCATCGCCTCCCGTCCCCCTATTATATCGACTTGTCATGCAATTGATCAAAATGATATGGGCTGAACGATGTCGCCCGTTTCGACACGCTGCTAATCGGTCAATGCCCGCCGTCCGTGATGAACCCACGACCAGAGCTTACGGCCATCATTGGAGACCATGGCCGCGGAATGAGGTTCAAGTCCCATTGGTCCCCACCCAAAAGCTCCCACCAGGACCACAGGGACGGCCAACCAACGAATGCGAAGAGTAAAACCACACGTTCTGCCAACAGAGCCACCCAAAGCGTCTAAGCCACTTGGCGCGGGCTGAGGCCGTCCACCCGAATCCGGACCCCCGCTGCGCTCGCCCACCCTGATTTAGGGGCCTAAGAGGCCCCTACGGGGAGCGGCGGGCCTCCGCTGCCGCCCGAACTCGCCAACGTGTCCTGACGTAGATCGGTGTGCGGGAAAACCGCACGCACCGTTCATTGCGGGGATGGGCCCCAGACGAGTGGTCTGTTAGTATTAGTGCCAGAACTTCGTGGTTAACATATGATTTGCCGTAAGGTCAGTGGTCGTGCCCGACGCGTCCATGAAAGGATGATGCGCTTGGATAGTTATGTGATGGGGCGTATTCGGGCTGGAGTCGTCCTGAGGGACCATGATTCCCTCGTAGTCATCCAGCGAGTGCGCCACGGTCATACCTACTATGTACTCCCCGGCGGTGGTGTGGAACTCGATGAAATCCCCTCGGACGCGGCAGCCCGCGAAAGCTTCGAGGAACTGGGTATCACCGTCATCATTGGTGATTTGCTTGCCACAGTGTGGCTCAAACGCCAAAACTCCTGGCAGTATTATTTTGATGCCACGGCAACCGGTGGGACGTTTGGAACGGGAACTGGCCCAGAATATCGTGTGCATGACACCGAGCGCGGTACCTACAAGCCCATGTGGCTGCCATGCCGCCAACTGGACGCCCTGGATGTCCGTCCTCGACAACTGGCGTTGGCGCTGTGCGCGGGATTATCGCTTCGGCCACCGCTACAGATCGTCGAAACATAAGATGTCGGCTCACAGGACGCATTTCAGTGTGATAGGTTAAGCAAAACCAGAAAACATCCAGGGGATCCTCGCATGGATGCACATTGGGGGTTGAGCGGTGGCAGGCTATTCCGTAGTTCTATTGGATCTGGACGGTACGTTAACCGATCCCAAGCACGGCATAACAAAATCGGTGCAATATGCGTTGGCGAAACTGGGCATCGATCCACCTGATCCAGACGAATTGACAGGCTTCATTGGTCCACCCCTGCACCTGACCTTTGCACAGCAATATTCGTTAGATACAAGCGAGGTCTCTCAGGCCGTCGCATATTACCGCGAGTATTTTTCGGCTTATGGCCTTTATGAAAATCAGATGTACCCCGGTATTCCTAGAATGCTCCAGCAGTTGCACCGTGTTTCGCGCCACCTTGTGGTGGCCACTTCCAAGCCCACACTCTTCGCGGAGCGCATCTTAGAGCACTTTGGAATTCGGCCGTTCTTTGAGCATGTAGTCGGCAGTCATCTCGACGGCACCCGCTCGGCTAAGTCGGATGTGATCACCGATAGTCTCGAAAGATATCCGGGAATCCGCCATGCCATCATGATCGGCGACCGTGAGCATGACGTGATGGGGGCTCACCACAACGGCATCGATTCGATCGGTGTCACGTACGGATATGGGTCGCTGGCGGAACTCACTGCAGCCCGCGCCACTTACCTGGCCAATACGGTCGACGAGATCGCGTCCATTGTGAGCGGCAATTTACCTGAAACGGGATTGGTCCGCAATTAAAGGCGGGGCACAAGGCCCCGCCTCTTGGGGGTATGAACCCCCTATTTAAAGCTCCAGTGGTTCGGATAAATCATGGCGGTAATCGGGTTGAACGTGGACTTCGTACCCTTTAACGTACTAATGTGCTCGTTAAACCCGGCCGTCCAAGGCAACCAGATGACGGGTGCTTGCTGCCGTGCATAGGCCTGATACGCGTTCAAACTGGCTTGGGTCTGACTGGTGGTACCCGGAAGATACGAGTTCTTAATCAGGGTATCCATATGGCTGTTGTTATAGCCACCCTGGTTGGCGCCGGCCCCTGTGGCATAAAAACTTCCGCCCGAAGGATAATAATCCGGCTCATAGGTCCAACCACCACCCCACCATGCCATATTCCACTTGGCAGGGTCAGATTGCTGCGCCGTCGATAGGACAGTATCAAAGGGTTGCGCTACTAAATTGACGTTAATCCCTTCTTGGGCCCAATCCAATTTCAACAACTGGACAATCGACCGGTCCGTGTTGGATCCCGAGACATAAAGCAATGTAAAGCTGAGCGTCACACCGTTCTTGGTTAAGACACCATTATGCATGGTCCA
>JAKAAL010000372.1 GCA_021802375.1 Bacillota bacterium
TTCCGATCTCTCAATCCAGTTTTCTCCGCTAAGGTGGCATTGATGATCCCGGGCATGGCATAGACGGCAAACGGCGCTATCCAGGTTGTCCAAATCGTGCCTTGGGTTTTGCCAGTCTGGCTGCCGTCCTCTTTTTCACTGGTGTCAGCAGAGGGCATGACGACCGTGCCTTGTACATACCGGGTTTCGACCGGATGCATAGAGTGGGCCCACCCGAATTGCACCGGGCCGGTAACAGCTCTGAAGCATGATATTGCTCCCCCTTGCCTAGCAAGGGGTTCGAGGCCTCGGTCAAAAAATTAACCGTCGGGGGGGCTGGTATTCCATTTTCGTCTGTGCCATCATGGTACGTACAGCCGCTCTCACGTCTTCGGACTCTGACGTCTGGCACCAAACTCCCAGGAGGCGATTTTGATGGCGAATCCCGAAAAATTGGCACCGAATACGTTCCCGAATCGAAAAAGTGAGTTCACGTCGTCGGACGAGGAACAACAAGCGCGCCAAGTCGACACCGAAACCTGGTTCAAAACGGTGATGGCATGGCTCCCCCGATGGATCGAGCAGTTTAACGACATCCCGGATCCACGCCACCCCAAGCATATCAAGCATAAGTTGTCCGTGCTGGTCGTGTACGGTATTTTCCTGTTCTTATTTCAATGCTCATCGCGCCGAGCAGCCAATCGGGAGTTGACCCAGCCCGGAGTCTGGGAAACCCTGCAGACGGCCTTTCCCGAACTGGCGACGATCCCTCATATGGATACGGTGGCTCGACTGATCAAGGAGATCCCGCCCGAGACTTTCGAAAGCGTGATCGTGAAGACGATCCATCGATTACTAAAAAACGGGCAATTACGGCACTGGATGGTGCTCAACCACTACTTGGTGGCCGTGGATGGCGCCGTCAAATGGGGAGCCCCGTATGAATGGGCCGAAGAAGCACTGAAAAAGGAAACCAAAGCGGGCACGTGGTATCAGGCGTATGTCGTCGAAGTCGTCTTGGTCTGTCCCCAGGGGGTCACGTTGCCGCTTTTGGCCGAAATTTGTACCAATCCGGTCGACGCCGCTCCGGCGACCAAACAGGATTCGGAACTCAAAGCGTTTTATCGGGTGGCGAAACGCCTCCACGATGCGTTTCCGCGTCTGCCTCTCGTCTTGCTCTTCGACGGCCTCTACCCTAATGGCCCGTTGTTTGAATACCTTAACCGACTCGGATGGCAGTTCATGATCGTCCTCAAATCCGGGAACCTGTCCGCCTGGCAGAAGGACGCCACGAAGTTGCACCAGTTGTTGCCGGACCAGCAAAAAACCGAAACCTGGGGAGATCGAGAGCAACACTTCTGGTGGGTCAACGGCCTTGAGTATACCTGGTCGGACTCGCAGACGAAGGGAACCAAAACCATCGTGCTTAATTATGTGGTCTGCGAAGAAACCTGGACCGATGCGGAAGGGATCGAGCGGACGAGCACGTGGGCATGGGTCTCCTCGGAACGATTATCCAAGAAGAACGTGGCTACTCGATGTAATCGCATGGCCCGTCATCGCTGGGATATTGAAGAACACATCCTGGTGGAAAAACATCACGGCTATTACTATACCCATCTGTATTCTCGCGACTGGAATGGCATGCAAGGATTCCATGCGCTGATGCGCATGGCGCATATTCTCAACATTTTGGCATTACACCATCAGGATTTATGGTCCACCGTGCTGAAGCTGACCGTCCAAGGTACCCTAAAATGGATTAGGGAGACGATCGCCGGTCGCTGGCTGGATCGTGAGCGCTTAGCCCTGCTGAGAGAGCAAACCCCGCAGCGTCGATTGCGGCTGATTTGGTAAAAGCCCAATCGTCACCGGGGTCTGTCAACTGCATTCGTTCTCAAAAATCGAAGGGGCTGGCCCCTTCTTCTTCAGTGTGCCCGGAACGCCGATGGGTCCTGTTCCAACCATGGCAGGGGTCTTCAAAGGGCTGACACTCACTCCCCCTCGGAGGTTTCAACCACGAATTCCAGTCAGTTTGTGGCGCTCTCTTGCGGTCTATACCACCTTATGCTTCAGAGCTGGGCCGGTAAGATGAAAGTTCTCTTTAGATACGGAATAGACGGCCCCAAAGGTGCGGACATCAAAGGCATGGCGGCAGAGTGCGGCGCTTTTTTCATCGGGTTGCTTAAGTAATTTGGCGTCGACTCCTGGGCGAGTAAAGATTTGCTGCACCAGACTGGCTCGCCCCATCAATTTGCCGTCTGGGGTTCGCTCCTCGCGGACAAAGATGTGGTGCGTCTGATCGGCGCCACCTTGAGGATACCGCGCTTCAACGTAATCGCGCACGTCGCGCTTGATACTGACGTCGGAAAGCGAAATGCGACCGTCGTCTTCGCCAAAGAGACGACGCGCGTCGCTCTCGGCCAACGGGTCGCGATTGGGGATTCCGTCCTTGGAGGATTTGACAAAGAGAATCTCACTGCTAGGGATCGTAGGCATTAGAATGTAGCCTCCTCGTCTAGGGTATCTTCGTCTGATTCATCGGCACCCTCCGATCGTTCCTGTCCGATTCCATAGAGGCCATAGCCGGCCCAAAAGGCGGACAAAAATGCATCCCGTTGGGCGTGGACCGTATCTTCCAGGCGGACAAACTCGGCCAACGTGGCCGCGATTTGCTGGCGAAAATCGGTTTTCAGGTGCATATCGAGTTTGAGTGCAATCTCTTGCACCTGGCCCAGTGCTTTGTATCCGATGGCCTCCGGGGTGAGGGACGAACCAAAGGTCATTACTCGAGTTCTAAGAAAGTCTTTCTTTTGATTCTGCTTATCGGCATAAAATTGCCGAGCAAATCTTCGAACCAAATGACCAATGACGAATCCCAGATCTTCGACATTCTCAAACGCGATCTGGGTTGCAGGGCCATCGGCCATTTTTTGAAGACTTTGCCATGTCTGCATCGACGGTTCTTCCTTTCCAATGAGATGGGTATACTCGGTCCAAAATAGGTTGTAGAGCACATAGAATTGTGCCGCTTGACGGAGGAGCAGCACGCCTTGCGGTCCCCCGGAAAGTTTACCGGCTTGACTCAGAGCCAGTGCCATGCGGCGAAGAAATCGCGTTCGTTTCAAACTCTCACCCCGAAGGACTTGCGCTAGGGACTGCCAGAGATGGCCGGCGCCGTAGGCGCGGGCGATTAAATTGGGAATTGCTGGTACGCCCTTGCCGTCGAGCGACCGGTATGCTTCGAGGAGGGGACCCTCCATCAAATCCGAGAGATGTTGTAGATGCACCGGAGACACAGCGTCGATGGTCGCCCAGAGTTGCACATCGGCATTGGACCGCGTGTAATAATACAAAGAGAAGCGGTAGGCCTCGTCCACCAATGCCTCAGGCAAAATCGATTCAAAGCCGAAGATTTGCTTTAGATGGCGTACGGGTCCCGAGTCATTTCCATTAGGCTCACGCATACGATGCACACTATTGATGTAATCGCGCCGGTACGCGGCACCATCGAGGCCTCGGTCTAGGACCGGAAAGGGCAAGGCCACACCTTGTATTGGGGTGGCCTGTTTGGCTTTGGACTTGGTATCGACACCCAGCGCAAAGGCGTCATTCATGATCGAAGCTGGGAGCGGATGCGACAAGTCGCTGAACAGCTTGCCACCATAGGAAAGGGCGGATGAACAGTGCTCACACAAGCCGATGGCTTCGTTGAGGTGGCTCGGATTCAGTTCATTGGAGAGAGGGGCGGTCCAGGTAATGCTAAACCACGGCCAAGCTTTCGAATAGATCGAGACGACCTCTCCAGTTGTGCCGCATAGGCTACACCGCGAGTCTGAATGGTGGCCGTATTGGGCCCCCTCTTCTAACTTGGCCCACCACAACTGCTTTAGAACTTGCGTCAGATCCACGTAGATCTGCTGTTCAGCGTCTGCGCTATGGGTAAGATGGGTCCAGTGTGGAAGAGGAGCTTCGCTCTTGGCGAGGCGATGATAGGGGGTGTCACCGGTTACATCTAACAGCACCAAAAGGCATTTTCCCGCAATCGGTTGGCTCAACGCTTGAGACAATGCCTCGACGATTTCTGCCACGCGTGGCATTAAACGCTCGCCAGCAAAAGTCTTAGGGAGTCGTCCTAACAAAAACGCGTTAAGCTTCTGGTTGCTGTCAATCTGCTCATTTTTATACACCGCATAAGCGGGAAGGGCATAGCGACCTTGGGGGACCTGAGCATTTCCTCCCACGGCAACGGAGATGGGCGCAGCCACCGCCCGGCCGTCGGGTCGAAAACGCTCCAACCGCGGCGATTCGCGCTGTTCCAGGCTGCCCCACTCTTGAAACGCGTGACATCGACTAGTGCTCTCGTCGATTTCGACTAAGAACACTTGTTGGTAAAAATCTCGGGCTTGGTCATGGATATTGGTCAATTGGCTAATCAGGTCGGCGGGAGCAACTGCCCCGTCGATAAACGGAGTTCCTAACCGGACTAACGTCTCGATTAACAACGAGAAACGCCCCCCTCAATGGATCGCTTCAAATAACCCAAAGCCTTGAGAGCCCCGGTCGCCATAGCCCGCATCCCACCCCACCTGAAGTAAGGGCACGGGACCCGACAGTTCAAAGGTTCCACTGTATCCCTTTATCATCGTGTCCTTGTAGTACACAATGTTCATCTTAGGTTCGTTACGCGGTTGTACGCGCACCTCCGCTGGCGCAGAAGGGACCCAGGGTTGACCATGAATGGCTTGGTATTTGTGTAACAGGTTTTGCGTGATCTGACGGGAGAAATCGGGTTCGCGGGGATGATAGTAGACGGTATAGCGCGAGCCATCTCCTTTAGTCAGCGTGCTGTGGACCGTGATCGGAGACAGGGTGCGAACTCGTAGGTGCGTCTTGAGGCTTGGCTGGCCGTTATCCAACGATACTTTGGACAGCAACAGCGTCTCCGGTCCTAAACGAAACTCGCTGCGACTGACAATGGAGTTGACAAATTCCTGAATCATCGTCGGCAGAGGAGACGCAATCACTAGAGACACCGGGAAAAAGAGCGTGATGGTCTCTCGTTGGATATGGTACTTCCCGATTAGTCGAGAAAACGTAAACAGACGAAAACGTCGTTTATCAACAGGAAATCCCTCATCGTGCACTACCCTAGCAAGAGGATTGCCCATAGACCCATAGATCGCGGCTTGCAGCCATTCCGTATAGTGAATGGGCAGGACCATTTCGGATTTGTTTGAGCGGAATTCCATAGTAACTCGCATGTTTCGCCTCCATTTTCCATAGCCATTAGTCTTAAGAACTTGTTACAACATAATCAGACACAGATCGCATAATCGCATATCGGTTGGTAACTC
>JAKAAL010000373.1 GCA_021802375.1 Bacillota bacterium
GTCCGATGCTGACATCCTTTGAAGCTCACGCAGTGCCTTTCGCGTGGCCGGATCGTCCGTGGGCACCAGCGCTTTCACCGTCGTCCACGTGGTGGCTTGGTCGAGTCGGGCCGCCTCTTTGACCACGATTTGAGCCAGGCGTTCCGTGAGGTCATGATCGGCGTTGGCGCGCGCTTGGTCATGGGCACCGGGATCGTCCGAGTAATGCTGCGCCATCTCCGCTGCGATCTCCCCGTAGCGTTGACGCAGGGGCCCAAACGCTGGGACCCTAGCGAGAAGCCACGTCGCGGTCTCTAGGGCCTCGGCCTTGGTCGAGGGCGGCAAGAACTTGAGCATGGCTCGTCCCGTACCCGGCATGTGAGCCGCCAGGTCCACCATCCGCCGCTGCCACTCCACCGTTTGCGACGGCGTTAGAAATCCCGGTTCAAGCGCTTTGGCTTGGGCGATGATCGCTGCTCGGAGGGTACTTTTCTCTTGCCCGAGCCGTTCGCGCTCGGGGCCATAGCATTCCGATACCCAGCCCTGGCGGATCGACCGCACTTCCCGAGACGACCAGACCCCTTTGACGCGATGGGGATGGCGCTCCCAAAACAGCAGGTGCAGGTGGGGATGGCCCGCTTTTTTATGGACGCTGGCCACCCATTCCACATTACTGGGGTCCAGCGCAAGCTTTTGGAACATCGGGGGCAGTTGCGCCCGGCTCGCGGCTTCCCAGCCTTCTCGGGTCATGAGTGCTCCCCCCAGGGTGAGCGCATCCTGTTCCGTCACGCTGACAAAGACGCGCCAAATCGGTCCCGTATGACGCTGGAGGTTCTCTTGAACGGCATCGATATCCGGTAGGACCCGAGGATCGGGTCCGAAGTATCCCGAAATGCCCGGCCGCTCGACCATATACTTGGCGTGAATGGCGGCACTCCCCATCAACAGTTCTTCGTCGGCCTTCGCATGTCGGGTGGGATCCCCCATGTAGTCGAGATGTGCCAAAGCTCCGTGGCGGCCTTTGCCAAAGCCCTGCTGACCGGGGAGGTAAAACGCCGTCTTGACCACCATCGGACGCAGCGCCACTACGCATCCCCCCCGTGGAAATTCGCGCGCTCCCGATTAATGAGGTCGCGCAGAGTCTGTACCACGGCTTCCGGGGCCACGGATTCCAAGGCATCCGGGAGAATCGATAACAGCGTGTCCAACGCGGTCTGGATCCCATGAATCGTGAGCAGTTCAGGTTCCAACGCATGCCGAATCCCTTGGTAAATCACGTGCGGGGCTTCCGCCATGCCGTCCAAATAGAGGGCGATGACCAGCTGATTCCGAATCCAGGTGCTGACGGGAATGCCTTGCGCACGGGCCGCGTGTTCCACCGCTCCCCGCAAGGCGGGACTTAAGCGTACCTGAATCCGATCAGACTGCATCGGATGCCTCCCCGGTCTCGGCAACCGGGTGAACCGGGTTACGACCATGGAGCGCTTGGTGCAAGCGTTCGTGCGCAATTTTCTTTAACTCGCCGACGGCGGTGTCAAACAGCCTTTGGGCCCGTTCGGGATCATTGGGCGCGGCATGGCGTGTGGCCATCCGAGCGCTTTGCTCTTGGCCAACCGCGGTCAGTGCAGCTTGCTGGGCAGTAAAAAAGACCAGACGTTCGAGGTGATCGAGCGCCGACGTGACGGTATCCATGGCTTCAGCGGCAGCACTATCCAGGGCATCTTTTTGGAGGCCACGTTGCAACAACGTTCGAATGGCCTGGCTCACATTGCCATCGGTATGGGCGGCGGCCAACTCCCGAATGATAGAATACGTATTTTCGGGGAGCCAGATTTTGACCTGCACTCCCTCGTGTCGATCCGACATCACTTCTCACCTCCAGTGGACTGTGGGGACTCATAAAACGGTAGAAACGCTAGAGATACACGCCAGGTAGTCCCCACTAACAGACAAAAATGAAGATTGTCACCGCGTGGGTACTGGTGGGGACTCGCTGTGGGGACTCGGGTATGAGGGCTTTCTTACGGTTTTTGGGGGGACGGCAGTCCCCACTACCCGGCACTGCCGGGTATGGGTGTCACCTGCCCCCTTATCCTGCATTCTTTTCTTTCACGCACGGAAGGTGGGCATCGCGGCAGGGTTGGGCGCGGTCCCAGGTTCGACTCCAGCGAGGTCGGCGATGGTGGCAATGGTCTCGACTTCGGTGTGGTCGAAATGCAGGTAAGCCCACCAGGTAATCACCACATTGCAGCTATCGCAGGTGCCCGTCGGTCGATCAGAAATCATGTAGAATTTCTTAGGTCGATGACACCGTGGACAGTCGGCATAGCGGGTTTCTGAGTATTCGGCTTTAGTGTAACCAGGCAACCCGCCAAACACTTGGTCGTGCGACAGTTTGGGATACACCTCTTTGTTGAGCCACGTCTTGAGTTCCGAACTCATCAGATTTTTGGATGGTCGTGGCACCCAACATCACCTCCTAATATAAAGACGAGAACCGTCAACGGGACCGTCCTCCAACGGCTCGCTCAACCACAGGCTCTTGCGTCGGGCCAGGTGGCGCTATCGGTTGCCAGGCCTTGGTGCCAGAACGGGGTCCTTTTCGGCCGCTTTCTCTCTGGTCCGCAAACAGCAACCCAAAAATGTTGGCGGCGGCAGACAAGGCATCCGAGGCCGCCAGGGTCAGGGATCAGTCCTCATCCAACGCCCCGAATTGCCGCAGTAGGCTTACAGTTTGGGCCTTGGCTTGGGTATTGGGGACTGGCGCAGTCTCTTTCCTAGTTGCGCTCACACTGCTGACCCCCGAATCGGTGATGCGGGCCCAGCCTCCCGGCACTAAAGCGGCGGCGAGAATGGCCCGCACAATCTTGGATCGGCTACCTGGCTCTAACCCACTCAGTACGCCGTGCAATGGATCATCTGAGGACACCGTGACTTCCATTCGCAACGGCGGCCTGGATTTCGACATCTCATCACCTCCGCTGCCCGGTATTCTGCCCGGTACGTGGGCGATCTTGCTAAGCGCCATGGCGCAAGCCGTAGCGGCCACCCGTATCCGTTACTGCCCGGTACTTTGCCCGGTGAGAGGCCATTTTTGGGCCGTTTTTGGAGGACTTTCCGGGCAAACATACGGGGAAACGCACAAGGCGAATCCGCCATGGCTGGCGAGGCGCGGGATTCGACGGGGAATCGCATACCGGGCAAAGTACCGGGCAGTTAGTCCGTCAGGGCCGCCGCATATCCCAGAGCATTGGCCCATTGGGGGTCCGAGGGGATGAGTGCGCCGGGGAGGATGCTGGTTAGAAGCTCCGAGCCGCCGCCCACCGCAACGATCCCCAGGAGTTTTTCGAGCTTGGCATCCAGATCGATGGCGAGCCGACGGGCTAACTGTCGGCCCACGGCGTCGCGGGCTTGGCGAAATCTTTGGGTGACATCGATTTTTTGGCCGCGAACCGTGATGGATGGCACGACCTCAACCTCCCCTGGGGAAAACGGCACCTGATATTGCTCGCCGAGGGCTTGGGCGACCATTTGACTGACCGTGTACATGCCGTGCTCAATCGATCCGGCCGAATCGGCTTCGAAGGCCAAGGCGCCGGTAGGGCTTTTGGCTACCATCAGATAATCGCAGGTACGGTAGCCCACATCCACGATCAAATACTCCCCAGACTCATACTCCGAAGTCGCTAACACCGGCCCGGCCGCGGCGACACCCTGAGGCAACACCACGGCAGACTCGATCCAGATCCGTTGTGCAGGTTGACCCGGCAGCTGGATCGTCGCGCCATACCCGGTCAGAGCTTCGCGCAAGCGTCGACGCTGGATCCCAAACCAGGCCAACGGCAACCCAGTCGCCAGCGCAATGGGCCCACTCGCTCCCAACTTTGCGACGGCAACCAGTATGAGCCGTAGGGTATCTGGGTCGGTGGCCTTCTCTCGGGACCACAATGGCGTAGCATAGCGGCGAGCAGCCTCCCCCACCAGAAATGGCCGTCCGTCGATTATCACCATTTCCGACTGGGCAAACTCCCCCAAATCCACCGTAGGGGGAGCAGGGCAAATGAGGCTGGGAAAGATGTTTCGGCGGCCGTCGGCCGACAAGGCCTTGGTGAAGCCATGACCGGCGTCTACGGCGATTCTCTCGGACATTGACGACCATCTCCTATCGGTAACAAGGGCCGGGACCATCAGGCCCCGGCTGGATGGATTGGCGACTAGAGACTCCGCTCAGGTCCGTGAGCGTAAGCCTGGAGGCGTGCTTCCCAGGCGGTTTGGGCCACAGCGCGCACGTTCTGATCGGAATCTTTCACCAACACCTTCAACGCATAATCCGGAGTCCGGGGATTATGCGCCACACCCGCCCGAACAAAGGGGTGCGCGTCCACCACCATGAGTGTCAACGTCGACGGCGGCGTCAATCCCGAGGTCGCCACCGCATAGCGCACCGAGAAGACCCGATCAGAGACCAGCGCCCGGAACTGGGCTGCGGTGGTCTTGGGATCGTACGCCATCTGCTGTCTCTGGAAGTCGTCCTCGGGCAACGGCAAGACGCTTTGCACCGTGCGGGCTTGACCGCCGCGCATGTCGATGAGCTTAATTTCTGGCATCGTCTTTTTCTCCTCTCTACCTCTAGACCACAAAAGAGCGACCCACCCGAAGGCAGCCCGCTGGGGGAATCACTCGATAGAACCCGCCATCAAGGGAAGGTGACTAGCGTGAAAGTTCAGGCCCGTCGGCCAGCCGCCCGTGTGGCCTGGCGGGTGGCGACGATTCGGCCACCGGACAGCCTGCAGAATCGACGTTGACAATGGTGACGCTCTGAGGGTTCTCGCACGGCTGCCCCCCTTCACTTCCTTTGGAACCGACGAGATCCCAGGGGTACTCGGCCCATGTGTACTCGGTCAAGAACGCTCGCGCTTCAGCCTCCGAGCGTGGCAAATGAGTGGGCTTGGTGGAGCATCCCCACCACGTTTCCCCGGTTTGCGAAAGCTGCACTCGCACGACGGAGACGGATGCTTGTGCTTGACGGAGCCAACCGAACGCGTAGCACACGTCGTCGATCACGCATTCGGCCGTGTATTCGATGCCTTGGATTTCGGGAGGATAGACCGGCGGCAAACCCCACTGTGCGTGCAACGCCTGTGCGCGATCAACCGCCGCGCGATAGAGTTCTCCTCCGTTTGAGTATGCATAGTCGGACGGCGCGATCGAGGACCGTGCCGGGGACCCCCCGGCCACCGGGACTAAACTCACGACTTGCCGAGAGTACGGGCCGACATGCAAGCACTCGATCGCGACTTCGTAGGATGCCACCATCCCGGTTTGTAACCCTTTGACACGGACACGCAC
>JAKAAL010000374.1 GCA_021802375.1 Bacillota bacterium
CATCGAGGCCGGATTTGCGAAATTGCGCTTGGTTCGCAATGTGGATTTTATTACGGCCGCAATTGTATTGGCATTTTTGGGTGCCATAACCGCAGGATTTGGGGTGGGTACGTTATAGGGTAAGGGGGGCTTTACTTGTGAGTATCGAGGTGATCGGTTGGCGAGTCTTCGGATCTTTGATCTGGGTATCGGCGATCTTAATCATTCTAGTGAAAACTCACCAATCGGCACGGGCCGTCTACCGAGTCCAAGCGATTGGAGAAGCCGGCCTGATGGCCGCACTGGCATTTTGGGGTCTATCCTTACTCTGGTTCGATGTGGCCTTAATCGTAGTGGTTAAGGTCCTCGTGATCCCCAAGATTATGCAAGGGCCCTCTGAAGCCGTTTCCCACGACTACGGGGCTAGAGGTCCTGTGGGCCTAACGACTGTACTCTTGGTCAGCGTGGTGTTTACCGTGGGGGGCGTATGGGTGGGGCAAATGGCCGGCATGCATCATCCCTTAGTCTTGGGCCTCTTGTTAGGAGCCTGGTTTGTGAGCTTCTTTCACCTCTCATCCCGCTACGAAACGTGGAGTCTCGGCTGGGCTTTATTAAGCCTTGATACGGTGTCGGGAGGGCTGGTAGTCGCGGCAGCAGGGCCAGTGCCCGAGACCTTGGAAATTGGGATAAATCTTGCGGCAATTGCCACGGCCGTCTTGTTGGCACTCTTGGCCCGGAAAATTTCACGCACGATGCATACCGTAGACGTCAGGGACGTAGAGGAGCTGACTGGATGATTTGGCCCATAGTAATTTTGGTGGGATTGACGGGGGCCGAGTGGGTGGTGCCCCAAGCCTCTTTGACGTGGATCCAGCGGTTGGTGATCGCGTTGTTTGGGGCATCGCTGGTTGGTATTTTATTCGGGTGGTGGCATCCCCCGGGCCCCACCTCCACCTGGTTCTTCGATATTGTGGCCGTAATTGCCATGCTGGTGCTATGGTTTTCTGAACCCTATCTCAACGAAGAGGCCCGCCAACATACCTGGCCGCCCTCCCGCGTCCGCCAGTACCAGAGTATTCTGCTCCTCTTTATCGCGTCATTGGTGGCCGTATCGCTCTTAACCAACTTTCTATACCTCTGGATGGCCATTGAGGCAGCGACGTTAACGTCGGTGTTTTTGGTCAGTATCCCTAGTCACAAAGGGGCCATTGAAGCCTCCTGGCGCTACTTGTTGGTGACCGAGGCGGGCGGATTAGCCGCATTGGTCGGCACCGTGATCGCGCTGACCGGGATGGGGCTACCCTTTTTAGAGTGGCACTCCGGGGTGGTGGTAGCAAGCCACGGCATAAAAAGCTCCCATTGGATCCTGGTTGGCGCCTTTATGGCGTTAATCGGATACGCGACGAAAGCCGGCTTAGCGCCGTTTCATACCTGGTTGCCCGACGCTCATAGCGAAGCCCCTGCGACAATATCGGCGCTACTCTCGGGACTGAAGCTGGCAGGCGCCATACTGATTGTGTTTCGACTGTTCGGGGTGTTGTCCCAGACCATTGGTGCCGTTGACCTGAAAGATGGACTAATCGGGTTGGGATTGCTCTCGTTAGCGGTGGCCGCCAGCTTTGTGGCTTTTCAAACCGACCTTAAACGCATGTGGGCGTACTCCAGCATTGAACACATCGGTCTCATTAGTCTCGGCATGGGTTTTGGAGGGATCGCCTTGGTGGGTGCCCTGCTTCACGTGTGGACACACGCGTCGAGTAAAACCCTGTTATTCCAGAATGCGGGAGCGGTGCGTTTGATGTATCGTACGTCGCGATCCGATCAGGGGGCAAAAGGGCTATTGTCCCGAACTCCGTGGACCGGATCACTGCTCGCGGTCGGAACGGCCGCCATTATTGGGCTGCCGCCCTTTGCACCGTTTTGGAGCGAATGGCTGATCCTGGTAGGAGGGTTTTTAAACCCGAGTCATCGGATTCCTGATGTGATTGCCATGGCTCTTTTAGTGGTAATTTTTTGTGGAGTGGTGTTGCGGATACCGGGGTGGCTGTGGACGCCCGGAAAGGGTGCGACGAAGTTGCCACGGATTAAGGAATCATGGGCCCTATTGACTCCCAACTTGGTTTTAGCGGTGTTTGTGTTAGGAGGAGGAATTGGCGTTCCCTGGCTCATGCATCCCCTGTGGCATCACCTGGTCAGCCACCTGATGAGAAGTCGAATATAGGAGGGGTCACGATGTCGGTTTCATTGGATCGAGAACCAGGACTGGCTACCCAGAAGATTTACCACAATACCGAAGCTTGGGTTCGGGACATTAAGCAACGCCGGGACACCTCGGAAATCTTGATGTTACTGGGCACCGATCAGCACCTGGAGATGGTCTTGCTACACCGTGATACGGGTCAAATCGAGCGATTGACGGTAGAAGTCCACAACGAGCCGATGCTACTTCCGTCAGGATTTGGCATCGGAGAAGTATTAGCCGCCGAGGGCCGCCTCCGGCGGCAAGCATCGGAGGGGGGCATGGGCACACCCCCCTTACGCCGGCAAGGTTGTTAGAGGCAAAGGCATTTTTACTTACCCGTTAGGACCGGTACGGGCGGACGTAGCCGAGGCACTTTCGTACCAGTTGCAGGTCATGGGCGACGAGATTGTTCGCTTGGACTTGGTGCCTCAGTTAAAAGAGCGCCAGGTGTCGCATCTCGCGGTGGGCAAATCCCTTAACGATGCGCTACGCATCGTGGAACGGACGACCGGGACCTCTACTGTAGCCCATGCCTTAGCGTACAGTTTGGCGGTGGAAGACGCTTTAGACTGGACGGTCGATCCGACCGTGGCGCAATGCCGAATGATTGCGGCCGAACTGGAACGAGTTTATAGTCACCTGGGAGATTTGGCGACATTGGCGGTATCGACGGGCATGCCGATTCCGCAGATGGAGTACTTGCATCACAAGGAGAGCATTTTACGTCTCAATCAACGCGTATTTGGCCATCGCTATATGAGGGGCTTGGTGGCGCCCGGTGGAACCACCCAAGATACGACACCGAGAGAGTGGCAGTCGGTGGGCGCCGTGATTGTCGCGATACGTGACGCGGTAGAACAAATTCAAGAAGATCTCGGAAAAACCACCTCGTACTTGGACCGACTACACGGAGCCGGCGTGATTCCGTCCGAGACGGTAGATTTCGTGCGGCCGGTCGGACCCGTGGGACGTGCCGCTAACCGCCCTTACGATGTTCGACGGATGCGGCCCTACTTAAATTATCATGACGCTCATTTCGAGATGCCGGTGCTGGCCAGTGGTGACTCCTATGCTCGGTTCATGGTGAAAGCCCGTGAGCTGATCCAAAGCCTGGCAATGCTACGGCGATGGATGGCCTCTGATGCATGGCTTCCGGTAACCGGCCAGGCTCCAAGACCGCCCCAGGCACCTCGGGAGGACACCGTAGGAGTTGGAGTGGTCGAGGCGCCACGAGGCCTCCTGAGCTATCGGGTTTGTGTGGGGCCCGACCTGACTATCCGTCAACTCGATGCCGGTACACCTTCGGAACGGAATTGGTATGTGGTGCCTGCCGCCATCGCCAACAAAAACATCCTCCAAGATTTCCCGATCATTGACGCCAGTTTCGGGCTGTCGGTCGCGGGCTGGGACAAATAGGGGGGAAGGAGGAGCGGGCAATGTATTATTGGCACTGGCTTCGAAACGTCGTGCATCGACCCTACACTACTGGGTATCCCACCAAACCCGATCCTGAGTTCTTAGGGAACGAGTCGTGCGGCAGGATACGGGGGCATTTTAATCTGGGGGATCCGCCGATGACCCGTCGATCCCTCGCGATCCGGCATGTGGATTCGGGATCCTGCAATGGGTGTGAGTCCGAGCTCAGCCTATTGGCGTCCCCTGATTACGACCTCACGCGTTACGGATTTGGATTGGTACCATCTCCCAAACACGCAGACATTTTGGTGGTGACGGGGGTTGTCACCGAACGAATGGCACCGGTGGTCAAGAACGCCTGGGAACAGATGACAGAGCCTAAACGCGTGGTGGCCATGGGTATTTGTGCCATCAGTGGAGGCGTCTTTCAAGGGGCCCCGGGAGTCATCGGGTCGCTGGATGGAATTGTCCCGGTGTCCGTTCAGATTGATGGCTGTCCGCCGACGCCAGCCGAGATTTTACGGGGGCTCCTATGGGCAGTGGATGGGAAAGACCCCGCCCCTATAAAAGAGGTGATGGCATGATACCCTTGGTCTTTGTACTGGGATGGCTGGGATTTTTATTCGTTGGGTTGGGAGTAGCGGGACTACTTGAACTGTCACGGACTCCGGCTACCGTGCGGTTTCTCGGAATGTGGTTCGGGCTCGGGTCTTTGGCGTTGCTTGTCATGGCCGTACCTATGGTGCATCCGGTGTCCCGAGACCTCATCTTACCAAGGCCCTGGCCTCGGTTAGTGCTCGCGCCCTTGCCATTGGCACCCTTGTGGTCGGTGACGGCGGGGCTCCTCTTCGGTGCCACGAACTTGGCGATCCTCGCGCACCCCCATCGGAGAAACATCTTGTATGCTTTGCTTCCCCTGCAAGCCATGGTGGGCATCTATCTGTGGAGTGGGGATGGGCTTTTATTGCTCATGAGCTGGGAGCTGATTTCTGCGCTCAGCTACATCGGCGTGGTGGCCGTGCGTCGGGCACGCCCCGTCTGGAATGCAGGATGGGCGCTTTTGGCATTGTCGGAATTCGGTGGGATGCTGCTGTTATTGGCCATGGCCTGGATCACGCGGGGATCGAGCCACTTGCAGGACGGGTTCTTGCGCCTGGTGCACCTGGATCCGACTCTGGTGTTGGTTATTATGGTGCTGACCTTGGTGGCATTTGGAGTCAAGGCAGGTTTGTTTCCCGTGATGGTCTGGATTCCGATGGCGGAGCCCGAGGCGCCCGGAGTTGTAGCCGGACTCTTCTCGGGACTTTTGACGGCCTTGGCGATTTCCGGAATTCTAGAGATTGACCGGATTTTGCGTCCCGGTCTCTCCTGGGGCATCGTCTTATTGGTGCTAGGGGTTCTCGGTGCCCTGACCGGAGCTTTATATAGCGTGCTGGCTCGTCACGTTAAACGCATTCTAGCGTACTCGACTTTGGAAATTTTAGGACTGGTGTTTGCAGCGTTGGGCATCTGGCACATTGAGTCGGTGTTGAGTCCCTCTAATATTGCGGCGACAATGGCGCTTGATGGGGCGGTGATTCTCTTGGTGATGCACGCAGGGGCCAAGTTTGCGCTCTTCACGGTGACCGACTATACCGAGCGCTGGGGGCATACCTTGGACCGCCTCGGGGGTCTAATCCACCG
>JAKAAL010000375.1 GCA_021802375.1 Bacillota bacterium
GGGAGTGCCGCTCAAAGCTATCGCGTACGGGATCCATCGGATCTCTCACCCTCTTCCGGTTTTTGGGCCCACACCAAATCAAAGACTCGTTCAATGGTAGGTGGGGGAGCCACATCATCACGCAAGCCACGGCTCCCCGGAGCACCAATGCTTCCTATGAGTGCCATCATGGCCTTCGTACTCTCCACGGCAATTTCGTCTCGATAGACTTCGGTTCGGATCAATTCAAATCCCGTATTCACTACGCTTTGTCGCACTTGGCGAGCCCCGCGCTGGAAAAAATCACCCGGCCCTTTAACCTGACGCATCACCATGCGAACAAATGGATTCTCGTCCGCACTTACGGCGTACGCTAAAATGCCGCCAGGTTTTAAAGCTCGATACATATTCGCAAGGAGCTCCTCCAGGTGATCCACCAAGTGGAACAACAATAGTGCAGTAGTCCCGTCAAATTGAGTGCTGGGCCACACGAGGCGGGAAAGGTCACGAACCACAAACCATGCTGGCGTGCCAGATTTCTGGTCTGCCCATGCCTGCTCCAGCATCTTTGGAGCGCGGTCAACGCCGAGGATCCAGGGATACGCATCTCCCTTAGATCTTGCTTGAAGGGCCTGAACCATTACGCCGGTGCCGGTTCCCACGTCCACCCAAATTTGACCACGACCTAACGGAAGGGATGCCGCCAGAGCTTGCCCGATGGCGAAATTATGTGATGCCATAAGCGCAGCATAAAGTGAGGCACGGGGATCGAAGCCCAATTCATCCCATTCCTCAAATCGGGCATAGCGCGAGTTCTCCGTAAACTCTAAACGACCGGGCCCCTCGACAACCGCTATGGTGTCCCCCGATTCTACGCGCATCGAGCCTTTCTTATCGGCTTGCCACCAAGCAGCTCCCTCCATTAACCACAGTGCATGTTTCCCCGCGGGTAGTATCAACGTGTCGCCGACTACTGTGGTGCTTCCATCCATTATACGGGCTCCAGCTAGTTCTCTCACGGTCGCCAATGAAGCGCCCCCCCTGGATTCATTCGCTCTCGCTACCATGAGACCACAGATCTTAAACATCGCTCTGTGATAGAAGTCACGATGCTGTCCCTTGGTTCCGAATAAACTCGCTAGAAGAGGCACTGTACGCTACGATTCGCAGGGAGGTAGGGCGCATTGGCATTACGATCACACACACCTAAAGAGACGCGGTACCAAGAAGACATCGAACTACGAGTTTCGCGCGGTGCGGTCCCAACAGAGATGGAACTTCATGCCTATGGAGTTCCCTATTCGCCCGGCATGGTGGTGCTAGACGCCCTACGATGGGTTCAAGAGCATGACGCCCCGGACCTCGCGATCCGTTGGAATTGCAAGGCGGCCCATTGCGGTTCCTGTGGCGCCGAAGTCAACGGACGGCCTCGGCTTCTATGTAAGACTCGCGTCGATGAGTTTGGCGATGGGCCGATAATATCAAGCCCATGAAAGCATTCCCACTCATTAAGGATTTGGTCGTCGATGTTTCGTGGAACTACGAAGTGGCCAAAACCATCCCGCCGTTTAAGCCGCGAAACCAGGCTCCCTTTACCATGTATTCTGAAGATGTGGAGCGCATCAAAGAGTTTCATAAATGCATCGAATGCTTTTTATGCCAGGACACCTGCCACGTATTGCGTGAACATCAACAGTTCGGCCAATATTATGGCCCTCGCTTCATGGTGCTTATGGCATCGTATGAAATGCATCCTGAAGACATGGGGGATCGACTGGACCTCCTCCACGGGGATGCAGGTCTTAACCTGTGTAACGTGAGCGGGTGTTGCACAGACGTCTGTCCACAAGGGATCCGCATTACAGAAAATGCTATCATTCCCTTAAAAGAGCGCGTGGCCGACCGTTACTACGATCCGCTGAAAAAGTGGTTATATAATCGCAAACGAAAGAAAAAAGCATCCACGCCCACGTAAAGGAGTAAAATTTTATGGCGCTCACCATCACCGGCCTAGTCGCACAACCCGTGCGAATTCCGGACAACCTGAGAAACCTGCTGCGGATTCAGCGTATCGAAGATTTCGTGTGTGTTGAAGGGTGGAATCGGCCGAATCAGGCATGGGCAGGATATTCCCTAACGGATCTTCTACAGCTCGCTGAGCCCACCGCGAACGGACGCTACATAGAAATTGGGGCGGTCGATTTCGTGACGACAATGGCGCTTGATGCGCTTGGGGGTACCCTCGTGTTACTAGCCGATACGCTCAACGGCCAGCGCCTCACGAAGGATACTGGTGGTCCGTGGCGACTAGTGGTATCAGGAGGCGCGTACTACCAAAGCGTTAAAGGAGTCGATCACCTTTTCGTGACGAGCCACAACCGCCATGACACGGCCCGTATCATAGCTCTTAGCCGTATCGGGCGCAACGTTAATCCTAATGGTTCGTAGTCTCTATGCGGTGGAACGAAGGGTTTTTGACCGCTTACCCCTGTTGCGAATGACCTGCCCAATTGCCAAACCGCCAACCAATAACCAGGACCCGAAGGCTATCCAAAGAAACAGTGCCCCTATGCGATGCAGCGGACTAAATCCAGTAATGTGAGACATCGTGGTCGTAGCCGTCGCATACATCCCGAGCGGGAACACAATGCTCCACTGCGACGGATGATAGCGAATCGGCTCGCGCCCTCGCCAATATTTCCAAAGGCCTAGAATCACCAATAATGGAATCCACCAACTCCCCCAGGCCCATAGCATGAGAGTACCCCCGGCCAGAAAGGGCCGTAACGTCAGTAAGATGGGTGCATGTACATGCACCGACAACAGCCGGGAACTAGCTAACACGGTGATTGCGGTCGCCCCCATGTTAATCCAGTAAGGAGGTTGCAAATCGTCGAAGGACACTCGTTCAAAGAGGAGCCGATTGATAATAAGGCCAATAAAAATAACATACAACATGAGCCCCATAGCCCAAAATGTAGTGGCCAACAAGAACAACACAGAGGCCTGGTGGGGCATGATGTCAATCAGGGCCGCCAAGTAGGTGGCAATGGATTGCTCGGCGACTATGGCAATGAGCCATCCACCGTTTACCGTACTTAATTGGATCGCTGGCCCCGTGATGATAATCGTCATGATAGTGTAGAAAAGCGCCGCCCATACTATGAGACCCAAAGACCCCATCGCCATTGAAAGGTTTATCCAACCCGCAAAAAGAAACCGCACAGCTAAAACATTGGAACCCGCCACAATGGTAAAGAAGCCAAATGTGGTGCCTGGATAACTCAGGTCTTGCCACATGGCTCCAGGGTTCTGGATCGTACGGGCTATGTACCAGACCCAAAGAACTAAATACAGAGGGATAGCGATAACCATTAAGGAATTGGAAAGCCAGGACAGGTGATACAAAAATAATACCGTCGACACAATGCCGGTTGCCATCACAGATGCGAAGTATCCAGTATAAAACGCACGAGGTTTTTTCTCCGACATGCCAGCTACCCCTACTCTCAATATACCACGTACGTCTTCGGGGCTTTAAGAGTCATGCTCGTTGGCCCTTTTGCACGCCATCGACAGTTTAAACAGACTTCCCAGCATGTTTGGTGAGCTTTGTCACAATACTTAACCGATGGCCCGAGTGGACAACCACAACCAAAAAGCAAATTCACTGCGTCTTCCCGCCCACACCTGGGCCGCCTCAAGAAGCTCCCTAGTGGTTACGTGCGATTGGTTGGTGACGCCAGCCCAGGCTCGCCTAAGACCTACATCCGCTACGAGGAACACATCACCGTGACCAAATACGCGAAGAAGACTATAGTCCGCAGTCCAGGGTCTGATTCCTTTCAATTCTTGCAATAGCCCCCGAGTCTCCATGCTCGATAGATGATACAGGGTTTGTACATCCAAAGATCCTTCGTCAATAGACGGCGCCAGGGTTAGCAAGGTTTGAGCCTTTTGATGGCTTACCTGGAGACTACGGAGGTCATCGATCTGTAGCTGTGCTACGTGAGCAGGTGAAAGGAAAACCGCAGCGGTGCCGCCGTACCGCGTATGATGGTACCCCATCGTTTTGCAATGCGGTCCTTCAGCTCGGCTGCAAACCCGTAATTTGCTACCAAAATGGCCCACGCTATCCCTTCAAATGGATTCACAGACAAAACAGGCCGGATGCCGCCGAACTGTGTCAAGAGAGATCGGTGCGGCATCGAGTCAATACCTCTCTTTAATCGGTGGTAAAGTCGATGGCAACGTAACTCGCATTACCCGCCTTGCTCCATTGAGATCTCCGGAAACTTCCACGCGTTTAGTATCCCGGAGCACATGAAAATGGAGCGAGGCGATGTCATCCTTCGCTCGATACCACCACACCATGTCGTTATCGTTAACGCTGTCCACGGTATAGGCGGGAAATTGACGCACGAAATCTATTTGATCACTATAGCGATGATCTGGGGCATCAAACCAAGTCTCTTGAGGCATGTAGCTCCTTATGCGACCCAGTGGGGTGCGATGATCATGATTGGGCCATGTTCTCAAGCGCCCCCAACATCTCTCGTATCTCCGCTGACAATTCCAGCAGTTCACGGCGATGGGTCACGGTTAATCGGTTTAGTACTTCCTCTCCACGAGGTGTCACACGGATTTCAGTAGAACGATGATCTATCTCTGACTTCTTTCGACAGACAAGTTCCAATTCGGTCATCCGGTTGATGAGCCCTACCGTGCTATGGTTCTTGATTTGCAAGAATTCACTGAGTTCACTAACGGTAGCCCAGTCGCGTCCCGGCCACCCTTGTACGGCCAAAAGTAGTTGATGTTGTTGGGGAGTCAACCCTTCCCGCCGAGCTTCTTCTTCGCTAAAATGGAGAAAATTTCGTATCCGTGCTCGAAAACTCGCGAGAACTTCGTAATCTCGTTTAGTTAAGGAGGCTTGGCACCGCGTCATGGCATAAGAGGCCCTTTCTTGGTTGGAAATGTTTGGGGGTATTTCACCACCCTATCCCAGAACATGACGTATTCTAACCCGTTTCTAGAAACCCTCTGCAACTATTTTAGTCGAAGTACGCATCAGGCTTTGTGAGCTCGATCACAGATCCGCGATCCCATTAAGACGTGTAGCTGTACACGCTGGCCCGTGGTACCGAGGTGCCTAAAGGGAGTCACACTAGACGGGTCCTCAATGGCCCTGGATAATAATCTCGTGTCTACCACGGCACAGGAGGGGAGATAGATCATTTTGCAAAACCAGCGCTCCACGCTTCTAATTTTTTACTATCCACAATTTCTACGGTCCCATGATGCGAATACACTGCGCCGTCTCGGATGAGTTCATGCAGT
>JAKAAL010000376.1 GCA_021802375.1 Bacillota bacterium
CGGTGGTCGCCGTTAGCCGAAACTTTGATGACTACCGGCTCATTCAGGCCTGGTTTGAAGGCGAGCCGTGGCCTCGGACCGAGTCCCCGTTGGATGGTGAGGGCGTGGAGGATATGGCCATCACCGGAACGGGACGGTTTGATGGGGGAGGCCACGCTTGGCGTCCGGTGAAGCGGAGCAAGATGACGGCTAGTGCATGGCGCCGACTCACTGACCGCGGTGGGGTGGTCAATGCCGAAGGGACGGTGTGGTGGCCTAATGAGGCAGCGCTTCGAGGTGAGCAGATCGTGCGCCAACTCAAAGACGCGGGCCACTTCGACTTGGCCCACTTTGAGCCCATTCGATCGTATTTGCGGCCGACGCTCTTAAGCTTGCGCCGTTGTCGCCGTGTCCTGCTCCAGGGCCCAACCTTTCAGAATTCAGCGGCTTGGGGTCTTCATCTATGGGCGTCGCAAGACATTCGCGTGCGCCAGGTGCAGGTGCGAAATCCCTGGTACGCGCAAAATGGGGATGGCCTTGATATCGATTCATGTCGCCGGGTGTTGGTGGAGCAGAGCATCTTCGATGTCGGTGACGATGCCATCTGCCTCAAGTCAGGCAAGGACCAGGCGGGAAGGGATCTTGGCATGCCCACCTCCGACGTGGTGATCCGTGATTGTACAATTTTTCATGGCCACGGGGGATTGACCATCGGCAGTGAAATGTCGGGAGGGGTCAATCGCATACGCGCGTCCAGACTGACCATGTGCGGGACCGATATTGGTCTCCGCTTTAAGAGTGTGCGAGGCCGCGGGGGCATCGTTGAGGACATTGCTATTGATCAGGTCACGATGCTCGACATCGTCCATCAAGCCATTTCGGTCGATTTGTTTTATCAAACCGAAGCCGCGTCCGATCCGGTCAGGATCAGCGATGATACGCCGATCTTTCGCGATTTGTCACTCAGCAACATTACTGTGCTTGGCGCCGAGCGGGCGATGATGGTAAGGGGGCTTCCAGAAATGCCCGTGCAAGGACTAAGTGTGGAAGGATTTACGGCAAAATGTGATCAAGGGCTATGGATTAGCGATGCGACCCGACTGAGGCTTACCCATCTTCAGCTCGAAATTGCTGAGGGGCCGTTACTCAGCTTGAATCAGTGCACCGAGGTGTTTTTTTCATCGCTCCGCCACAGCGGCAAGGCTCCCGCTGAGGCCGCTACGGGCCAGATTGAGATACAAGGTGAAAAGAGTCGCGACCTTCAGCTGGATTTAGGCGAGGGGCCCGCGTTAAGGGTGGTGACCGGCGACGAGGTGCCATCCGGCGCTTGGTGTGCATGGACATCAAACCCGTCGGAAAAGGGATCGTAGGCGATGTGGGACGTATTGGCCCGGAAGTATCGGGATCAATTGGCCAAAGGTCAATGGCCTTGGAGATATGAGACGGGCGTATTGCTTAAGGCGCTATGGAACGCGTTTGAAACCCTGGGGGACGAAGAGTTTGCGAATTCCATAGAATCCTGGCTACAGGTTATGGTGGCCGAGGATGGTACGATTTGCGGGTATTCGGCGGAGCAGTACCAACTTGACCACATCCAGCCGGGAGCGGTGCTTCTTTGTGCGTACCGCAGAAACCCCCAAGAACGATACCGTTTAGCGCTTGATCGTCTTATGGAGCAACTGCGCCGTCAGCCGCGCACTCGAAGCGGGGGGTTTTGGCATAAGGCCATCTACCCCCACCAAATGTGGTTAGATGGGCTATACATGGCTGGACCGGTCATGGTGGGCTACGCTCGCGAGTTCCAGGCGGGGCGCTGGGCCGACGAGGCCCTGTACCAGATGTGGCTTCTTTATTCGCACGCTTTGAACGGAAAGGCGAAGCTTTGCTACCACGGCTGGGATGAAAGCCAAAAAGAGCGTTGGGCCGATCCTTCGACAGGGCTGTCATCCCAATTTTGGGGGCGGGGCATGGGCTGGTTGGCCATGGCCTTGGTGGACAGCTTCGATGCGGCAGACCCCGTGATGCACGCCCGGGCCAGGGAGCATTTCGCCATGATGATGCAGGAAATTGCTCAGGGATTAGCCCGGGTGCAAGACCCCGACTCGGGTCTTTGGTGGCAGGTGCTAGACCGCCCCCACGACACCGGAAACTATGAAGAAGCGTCTGCGTCCGCCATGTTCGTCTATGCCTTTGCCAAGGGGGCGCGGCTTGGCATTTTGCCGCGTTCGGCCATGCGCGTGGCCGAGCGTGGCTACCAGGGAATCCTCCGTCACTTGGTGGTTGGCGGCGACGGCCAAGCCATGCGGCTTGTCGGTTGCAATCCGGTATCGGGGCTTGGCGGGAGCCCCTACCGCGACGGATCCTATGCATATTACGTGCAGGCCGCTCCGGTGGATGACGAGGTCAAATCGGTAGCCGCCCTAATTATGGCAGGATCGGAGGTGGAGCGCACATGAAGGTAGAGTCCCACCGGCAAAAAGGGGCCGCGATGCGATATTTGAGGGCGGTCCGCAGCTTTGCCGACGGCGTCTTGAGCCAAGGACGCGATGCTTATGGAGCGTATTCGACTCCGCTCTTTGTCGACGGGCTCAATCCGCGTAGCGGCGAGCCCGTGGCCTGGAGGGCTGAAGGGCAAACATGGACCTTGAGTAACCTTGCCAGTCAACAGGTGCTTTTGCGCACGCTTGACGGATTGAGCGCGCTCACCGGGGAGAGCCGCTACCGTCAAGCCGCCGAGGAGGCGCAAGCCTATGCCTTTGCCCGGCTGAGACATGGCCGCTTATTGAGCTGGGGAGGGCACATGGCCTATGATTTAGAGCGGAAAAACTCCGTTTACGCTCCAGATAAAGGGCCGGTTCACGAGTTGAAGTGCCACTTTCCCTATTATGATCTGATGTGGCGGGTTAACCCCGAGCAAACCATGACCTATATTGACGCCATGTGGGAAAGTCATATCACCAACTGGGACAACTTAGAGTTTTCTCGTCACGGTCGGCCGCTGGAGCAGAGTGTCGGCCATCGCATTTGGGAACGCCCCTATCAACACCTGCCCGTATTTTTTACCGCGCGGGGGCTTACCTTCATCAATGCGGCCAGCGACTTGGTCTATGCCGCGGCCATGCTCCATCATTTGTCTGGAGATGATAAGCCGCTACGCTGGGCAAAAAGGTTGCAAGAGCGCTACGTCGAGGCGCGAGATGCCAAGACGGGAATCAGCGGCTACCAATACAGCCGTTCTGTATTGCCAGGGCCGGGAGGACGGGGTGACCGGGCTGAGCACCAATTTGGAGAGCAGCTTGCGGCCCACCACCCAACAGAAGCCACGCTCTTGGTAAGCCGTCAGGTGCGCACGATTGTGGCGCGTTCCTCGGTGAACAAATTGCGCTTGGCGGAGCGCCTGGGGTCGGCGGGAGAAGCCTTTGGGCGGTGGGCCAGCGAAGATTTACTGGCCTTAGCCGAGTATAGTTACGATGTGGAAGACAGCAGCTTTCATCCCATTCTAACCAACGGCCTGCGACTCACGAATCTTTCGCTTGATCGATCGGGCTACTATGGCGCCCGGGGTGAGCGCTTGGCCCCGATGCGAGCTGGCTGGGAGATGCTCTGGCCCTATCTTATGGCCTATCGCTTGACGTCTGATCCGCGCTTTTTGCCCTATATTCATCAGATGAGCCGAGCGGGTGGCCTAGACTTTGGTCAACCGCCAGAAGAAACCCCCGCTGGCGTTTCTTCCGATCCCTTAGAGCTGCTCTGCCTCTTGGAGTGGCATGCCTGTACCGAGGAGCCCGGCTGGTTGGCTCTGGCCGTTCAGTCGGGGGAGCAGATCCTTAAGGAGCGCTTTCATTACGGATATTTTCTACGCAGCTCTTCGCATCGATACGCCAAGTTTGACGCCTTGGAACCCTTGGCTTTGCTGCATTTGGCGGCTAATCTGCTGGGCGGGGCCGAAGTCGTGCCAGACTATCCGGGCTCATCGGCCTTTTTCGGATCGGCCTACGAAGATCTCGGTCATAAAATCGATAACCAATGGATTTATGGGCAACGGTTGTTGGAGGAAGGAGGACAAAACCGTGACCTCTGAGGTCCAAGTAACGGCCGACGGACGGGGCGACTTCTCGACCATTCAGGCAGCGATCGACGAGGCCCCGCTCGGCCGTCTCGTTCGGATTGAGCTGGCTCCAGGCATATACCGGGAGAAAATCGTCATCCCGGCCTCCAAAACGGTTGAGCTTTACGGCCAAGATATGATGTCTACCACGATTACCTGGGACGACTATGCTACCAAAGCTCATCGAGAGGGCGGCCTCTATGGCACCCTGCGCACCCCCACCATGTGGGTGGAGGCCGATGACGTGATTATCGAAAACGTTAGTATCGAAAATAGCGCGGCGCCCCGATCGCTGGTCGGCCAAGCCGTGGCTCTGGCCCTTCGCGGGCGTCGCTGCCAGGTGCTGAACGCGAGACTTTTAGGTCACCAGGACACCCTCTATCTAGGGGGAAAAGGACCGCATTATTTCAAATTGGTAGAAATCGCCGGCGACGTGGATTACATTTTCGGTCCTGCTCCCACCTTGTTTGAAGACTGTCGCTTAATCAGCCTAGGCCAAGGCTACATCACGGCTGCTTCCACGGCGAAAGATGAAGAGGTTGGTTATGTGTTTTGGCATTGCCACTTAGCAGCATCAGGGGATTTCCGCACCTATTTGGGCAGGCCCTGGCGGCCCTACGCCAGCGTGACTTGGATCGAGACGGAAATGGGGGCGCATATCGCGCCCGAGGGCTGGGACAACTGGCGGGATCCCGCCAATCAGGAGACGGCCCGCTATGCGGAATTTGGTAGCTCGGGCCCAGGAGGCGGTGCTCGTGACCGGGTGGCTTGGGCCAAGACCAGTCCCCATCTGGAGGAGTTGCCCGACAAGCTACATCTAGCTAATCTTCGGCGAAGGTGGGGATTTGGCCCGAAGGATAAACGAGAAGGCGGTGGCCTTTATGTTTGACGCGAGCGAGTACAGCCAGCTGGTCTATGCGGGTACGGACCGGGCGTTTGATCGCTTGTCACGGCAACGAAAGCTAAACCGACATGAGTGGCAATCCGCCTTTCGCGAGGCCATTTCAGAAGCCTTAGGTCTTCATGTGATGGCCACCCTCGACGGTCAGCCGCAGGCTTTTCGCCGGGTGAGCGAGGACGCGCCAGGTTTTCGCCGAGAAACCATCGAGGTGATAAGCGAATCCTCCGTGATCATTCCCTGTACCCTACTTTTGCCGAAGACGGAAGTTCCCCCTGGGGGATTTCCCTGGATTCTGGGTTTGCATGGGCACCATCCCCGAGGCAGAGCGC